>JBHHXV010000286.1:0-2745 GCA_046757225.1 bacterium | reverse complement strand
GTGGGTCTAAATTTACCAGACCCCCTGATTCCTCCAAGACCGAGGCCAAGAAACCGGCCAAACCGGCTTTTAATTTTAAAAAACCCGGGGGGCCGAAACCAGGTGAAAAAACAGAGGAGAAAAAACCTTCGGTTGAGAAAAAGTTCTCTCCCTCGCCCAAATTTCCGCCCGCTTCAGGTAAGCAGGAACAACCGGAAGACAAACCAGAAAAGCGAAAGTGGAATTTCGGGCCGAAGACAGTAAAAAAAGAGGATTCGGCAAATGAGGAGAAACAGGAAACTCTGGAAGAACAGGAAGCCCAGGCTCCCATAGAACAGGAAGTTCCGGCGGTGGAGCGGGAAGCTTCGGAGAAAACCGAACCGGCTTCTCCTGAACCTGTTTCCCTTGAATCAGCGGAAAAAGAAAAAAAAGAAGAGATCAGTGAACCTGACCTTTCTCCGGAGGCGGAAGTTGCCGAGGGGGCAGCGCCCGCTCCTTCTGACCCGTCTTCAGCCGCTGAAGAGGAAAAAGAAAAACCGGTTCAACCGGACTCCCAGGCGTTCAAAGCGGAGGAATGCGCCGCTCCCTTTATTCCCGCAGAAGAGCAACCGCCTTCTCCGTTTGGCCGGCTGGATATCTTTGAAAGAAACAAACTGGAGGAGCAAGACCGGCCGCCAGCCGATATTTCCCCCGGCCTGACTTACCAAGAGGGGATTGAAATCTGGTCGCAAAGATTTAAAGGCGACCTGGAAAAGCTGGTGGACGCCTACGCCAGAAATCTGGTCATGGAACTGGACAAGATTTTTGACGGGGTAAAGGTTCCCCGGCAAGCTCCCCTTGATCCGGGTCTCATTAAAGAAAGAGTGAAAGCCGCCGAGGATTTTATCGACCGGGAATTAAAAGCCCCCGATAAAAAAGGTTTTTTGAATTTTATGAAAAAGGCCAAAGAGGAAGCGGAAAAACTCAGGGAACGGGAAAAGGCGCTAAAGGACTGAGCCCGGTCTATTCATAAACTTGGCTGACATTTGCCAGACCCCTTACCAGAAAATGAATTAGGCCAACGTCCATACAAAATTTGTTAGCCCAAAAAAGTTGAAGGGAAACTGATAAAAAGTAACTATTTTCAACAACATATCATCTGCTTTGCTATGATTCCCGAATTATTCGGGTGAGATGAATATGTTACTTTCTGAGCAGGGGGCCGGAGGTTCAAAAACCCTCTTACCCCGATCGAAACACCCGTAATTATTGGCACGCCCGGCAGGACTCGAACCTGCAACCCACGGATTCGAAGTCCGGCACTCTATCCAATTGAGCTACGGGCGCAAAAGCAGAGAAACTATAGCTTAATCTCCCGGATTCGTCAACCCGGACAGGGCTTGTTTTTTCCTTGACATCGTTTACCTCGTTGGCTAGGATAAAATGGTTTAATATTAAGGAGGGGGGGATGATAATTTTCAAAGGTTTTTTACTGGCCGCTGTAAGTTCGGGAGTCATTACCGCCTTGGTGATAGGCCTTTCCGATCTCTATGTCGGGAGATATGGAGACGGAACCACCCTGATAATACTGGCTGCCGTGGTCTCTGCCCTTATGGTAAGAGTTTCCCGGAAATTCCTGGATGAAATTTCCCGAGACCGGTACGGTATGAAAGAGAAGGTTTCAACCTCCGAGCAATATGAGCGGGATATCCTGCCTCCGGTTATTTATGATACATCCGGATTCGGACTGATAATTCTTGCCTTGCTGGTAGGGGTGGGAGGTCCTCTTTCCTCCGGTGATTACATGGGGAAGTTTTTAAACCCGGCCATCGGGCTCTTTCTCATTATCGCAGGCGGGGGAATTCTGTGGCTTAAAGGGCAATCTTAATATCTTATGCCAAGCGATACCATTTTTCTGGACAGGTTGCTGGATATTCTCCAGGATGGCATTGTTATAACCGATAAAGAAAACCAAATAAAGTTCCTTAGCAAAACCGCTTCGAAGCTCCTGTTTCCGGGTGAAGAATCCGCTCTGGAAAAAAACATACTTGAATCCCCCCGTTTCCAGAAAAACAACCTGTTTAAAGAAGAGATCTTTGCGCACCTCAGGAGCGGGGTTACCCCTTCTTATAACTTTATCGACTCTGACGAATCGGTTCCGGAAAAGATTGAGTTTACCTTCTGGCCGGTTTTCAATGAACAGGAACGCTTTCAGGGTCTGATAATCACCGCTTATGATCTCAGTCAGCTCCCGGCGGAACAGAACAAATACGGAAACAACCAGAAAGACCCCTATACCAGGCTGAAAAAGAGCGCTTCTTTTTATCGCTCTCTCAAGGATTATGTCAGCCGTTTTCAACAAGACAATACCCTGCAGCTAACCCTGCTCGTTTTTGAATTGGATTGTTTCCCGGAAATTTCTTCCGCTCAGTCTCCCCGGGAAACCCAAAACCAAATCAAGGAAATCGTGGATACCTGCATAGCGACTATCCGTACGGAAGATATGATGTTTCAGTTAGGGGTGGGCAGATTTTCGATAATTTTAACCAGAACCTCCACCTACAATGCCATGTTGGTAGCCGACCGCATAAGAAAGGAGGTGCAGGAGGCCTCTCAGTTCACCGCCAGCATGGGCAGCGTTGCTTTACGGGATTCCATCAGCGCCGAGGAGATGATCGAATTAGCCCTGTCAAGGATGGAAAAAGCGAAACGCTCCGGCGGAAATTGTTGTTATTAGCCCGAATAATTCGGGAATCATAGCAAAGCAGATGATATGTTGTTGAAAAT
>JBHHXV010000285.1:0-2751 GCA_046757225.1 bacterium | reverse complement strand
GGTAGAAAAACCGGGCCGGTATATAGGAAATGAAATCAATTCGGCAAGCCCTGGAAAATCGCTTTTCAGGGTAGCTCTGGCCTTTCCCGATACTTATGAAATCGGGATGTCTTATCTGGGGTTTAAAATTCTCTACGAAATCCTGAACAACCTGGACGGAGTAGTTGCCGAGAGAGTGTTCGCTCCGTGGGGTGATATGGAAAAACTTCTCCGCTCTCAGGGGAAGCCGCTTTTCAGTCTGGAAAGCAAAACTCCCTTATCGGAATTCGATATAGTGGGAATCACCCTCCCTTACGAGCTGTCCTACACCAATATCCTTAATATCCTCGATCTCGGGGGAATTCCCCTGGAATCCGGGGAGAGGGATGAGTCCGCGCCCCTGGTTATCGGGGGCGGGGCAGCGGTTTTTAATCCGGAAACGATGGCCGGCTTTTTCGATCTTTTCTTCTTAGGGGACGCGGAAGAGGCGATTGTAGAACTGGTTGACTGTTGCCGGTCAGCTGAAAGGGAGGGCAAAAACAGATCTCAACTTTTGTCTGATCTGGCCGGGATTAGAGGGGTATACCTTCCCGGCGCTTATACCCTTAAGTATGATAGCGATGGCCGGATTAGGGAAATGAACGGCCCCTCCCGGAAACCTCAGAGAAGGATCCTTAAGGATCTGAACCAGGCTCCCTACCCGGTCAGACCGGTGGTTCCCTGTTGCGCCATTACCCATGACCGGTATACCATGGAGATCAGCCGGGGCTGCACCCGCGGCTGCCGCTTCTGTCAGGCGGGAATGACTTACCGCCCGGTTCGGGAACGCTCAGTGGAAAAAATCGGATCTTTAGTAAAACAGGGAATAAAAAATACCGGCCATGAAGATTTATCCCTGGCTTCCCTGAGTGTCGGTGATTATTCCAACCTGCCCGGTTTGTTCGACCGGCTTGGAGAAAGGAAAAATCTGGCGGTTTCCTTTCCTTCCCTGCGGGCCGGAACCCTGAACCAGGAAAGCGTAAATTTTATCAAGAGTTTTCGTAAGACCGGTTTCACCATAGCTCCCGAAGCCGGGACCGACCGGCTGCGCAGGGTAATCAACAAGGGAATCAGCGAGCGGGATATTTTAGAGACAGTCCGGATGATCTTCGATTCCGGATGGGAGGGAGTGAAACTGTACTTCATGATCGGCCTTCCCACGGAAACGGATGAGGATCTGGAGGGAATCGTTAAACTGGCAAGGGAAATAAACCGGATCGCCAGGGGTTCCGGCCGCCGTAAATATATAAACCTCGCTCTTTCCGCTTTTACCCCCAAGCCCCATACTCCCTTCCAGTGGTTCGTTCCCGACAGCCTGGCGGAAATCAGGCGGAAACTGGATTTTCTTAAACGATCCATTCCCCGCAATATCAGGATAAAATGGCAGAATCCGAACATAAGCTATCTGGAAAATATTATGTCCAGGGGGGACAGACGTCTGGGGAAAGTGGTCAAGGAGGCCTGGAGGAGGGGAGCCAGGTTTGATGCCTGGGATGAAAACTTCTCTCTGGATATCTGGCGGCAATCCTTTGAAGCCTGCGGAATAGATCCGGATTATTACGCCGGAAGGTCTTTTGGTGAGCGGGAAATTCTTCCCTGGGATCACCTGGAGGTGATACCCAACAAGGATTTTTTACTGTCTGAATGGAAAAAAGCGGTCGAAGAACAGCTTACCGGGGATTGCCGGTCTTCCGGCTGCGTTGATTGCGGGGTTTGTCAGGCGGCCGGCATTCCGGCGGAAAGTCTTGATTTAAGCCCTGCTCCCTTTATCAAGAGACAAATGACCCGCAGGGAAAAACCGGTCTCCAGTGAAATAAAGATACGGCTTCAGTATCAAAAGATGGGTAATATCCGGTTTGTTTCTCATCTTGACCTGATTAACGCTTTCAACAGAGCTTTGAGAAGGGCGGGGATTCAGGTCGCTTATTCCCAGGGATTTCATCCTCATCCCAGGATTTCTTTTTGCCTGCCTCTCTCCCTGGGAGTGGAGAGTGTATGCGAACTGTGCGATATTCATTTGAGCGAATATATATCTCCCGAAGATTTTGTCAAGCTTTTAAACCAAACTCTTCCTGAGGGCTTAAAGGTTGTTAAAGCGGGATATGTGTCTAATAAGAACTACAAGTTGTCGGAAATCTCGCAAACGCAGACGTACAAAGCTCTTTTTAAGGTAAGCTCCGGTGGGGCAGGAACCGATGAAGAGTTAGCCGTTTTCCTGCGGGAGCGCGTCGATTTCCTGGCCGGCTCTTCCAGCTTGAAACTGGTGTTCCGGAAGCCGGGCGGCCCGCCTAAGACTCTTGATCTGAAACCTTTTCTGCGGAATACAGGCTTAGACCTGGACAACAACAGGGTTGATTTTACCTTGCTTTCCCATTCAGGAAACAGCATCAGCCCTTTTAAGTTGATGGATGTTTTCATGGATTGCCGGGAAAGGGAAGAGTATCGGTATGTTTTGAGAAGGGTGGCTTTGTCGAATTGTGACCCGTTCAGGGAAAAGGAGCGGCCAAAATCGTTTAAGGCACATAAGCGCCGGGTTGTTTGTGGCTGAAGGCGTTCCGCCCTGCCGGGCGGGTATGCACGCGACAGCCTTCAAACAAATCTGAGCCTTGTAAGAATAATGAGAATCCTATAGGAAAGTTGTGTTTAGAGAGTTGCTTTTAAAGTTGTTTTATCTAAGGTTAACCCTACAACGACATATAATAAAATTATAAGTTGACACGGACGTCCTCATTT
>JBHHXV010000284.1:0-2771 GCA_046757225.1 bacterium | reverse complement strand
TGGTAAGCTTGGTATACGCGTCATCGCTTCCATACATACAGAAAGCTTTCTGTATGCCGATATTGGTTGCCCGATGACCTTCACGGTTTGGCAAAGGAATATCAAGTTTGTTGGTCCAGATCCCGGCTGGCATTCTATTTTTCCTCCACTTCTTTCATGATTTCCTCGATCTGGAGCAGGCCGTTTCCTGAAGCTAATTTCCGCTGGATTACCTGCGCCAACTTGGCGGCATCCGGGATATTCGGTAAACTCTCTCCCCGCTTTCCTTTCAGAAACTCATGGGCGAACTGGGTGGCCCAGTACTCGGCTTCAGCCTCCTCATGGCTTTGGTATTTACGTAGGGGTTCCAACTGCTCAAGCTCTTCTTTGAACACTGACATTTCACGGTAAGCGGTCATAATGGAGCGTTTCAAATTCTCCAGGCCCCAGGCACTGAGTTCGATCTCGTTCTCGCACTCTTCGATTTCCAATCTCAAGAGCTCAGCGGCAAAGCTTTCCGCCTTCTCCAGAGCTGACTGCTTCTCCTGGATTTTCAGTTTTTGCTTTCTGAACTCAATCCCGGTTTTCTTATACTCATAATGAAGCTGGACCAGGCCCCGGTACCGGCCGTTCATTTCCAACAGGCACTGGTGGTATTTACGATCAGGCGTATGGAACTGGCCGATCACGAAATTCTTGATCTGGTACCCGGAATGACCAGCCTGCAGTTCCTTGAAGAATTCCTCAACCGCTCCCACCATCTCCCGTTGTTCTGAATCCAGTAAAAATAAGTCGGTAGTAACCGGTTCCAAACTCAAGTTCTCGTTCATTTCTCATGCTCCTCTAATCCTGTACTGCCAATACTTTCTTGCTGGCCAATGTTATTTTTTCCTCATCATGTGTCCGATAAATCTCAGGAAGCAGCTCCCATAATTTATCCTCGTAATATCCGGTTTTATACACATGAGCTTTGCCCATTCCTTTTTGACTGAACACCCACTCGGTCTGCCCGGCCAGCTGGATAAAGAGGGTGTAGTAGTAAAGCTCACCTGCCGTCACTGCCAGATCAGCGTAAAAACCGGAAATAGTATCCTCCCAGGCCAGGATGCCGTCACTTATATGAAGAGGATACGCCCCAATTTTCTTAATAATTTTCAGGGCATCGATGTCATTGCTGTCGAAGAATTTCCATTCCAGCTTTATCTGCGGGCCTTCATGTCCCCGGGTGACTTCAAACTTTTCCAGCACAGTGCTGAGATCGGTTCCGGCGCTGGAGGGAAAGCCATAATTAACGAACAAAATTAAAGCCCTCCTGACATGGTCAGGCTCACGGTTCCAAGAACAGGAAACTCGCTTCCGTCCATTGCCACATTACCCAGCAGTTTTGAGGTTTTGAAAATGGCTCTTTCTCTCAGCTTGCTGGGAGGTGCAGCAGAAGTAATGGTGAATGCTACTTCGCTGTTGTCAGAAACGTAGGGAACGTCAAAAGATCCGCTGGCGGTCTGCAACCCGGAAACGGACCCGGTTACCTTAAACGTCGTGGCGGAAGTCATTTCTACGGTCCAGGTTTCTTCCTTAGTGGATTCGGAAATCGTGATTGAGCCAAAGGTAGCTCCACCCTTCCAGTCTTCGTATTTGACTTTGGGGACCCGATATAATTTATCGATATCCACATGATCCACCCCTTCGATCTTGTCCAGTTCCCGGTAGAGATCGCTCAGATAAATGCTTTTCGCGAAATCGATAAAGGTGCTGGTATAAACGAAAAAGGCGGTCAAGGCATCATTAACCGCGGTCTGCACGGTGGCCTGCACATAAGTATCCAGCACATAAACCGTCAGTTCCATTTCAATGGAGATGTAATCCGGGGCCTTGACGGTCATAATATCCAGGATCATCCGCCTGGCATCCAGGTAGGCCGTAAGGCCGTCAATTAATGACTGGCTGGGATCGCCTCCTCCTCCGGGCACGATATGAACGTCAATTGCCCGATAGTTCTTGGGCTCGAGGGCGAATACCTTGGCCCGCTCCACACCGGCGTATCCTTCAGCAATCGTCTCGTAATCATCCCCGGTTACGCATCGGTCCAACGACCGTAATTCCAGGGGAGCATGAGTCTTGGCATGATCCGCGGTTTCCCGGTCGGTCCCCCCGGATGCGGATGAGGCATTGGTTACGGTGGCTGAAAGCGGAGAGCCCTGATGAGTGAGCGCGGAATTGAGAATCGTGATGGTGCCCGGCCCGACATTTCCGGCTGATCCTCCTCCAACCCGGTAGGTAGCGGAAATTACCGCGCCATTACCGGGAACAAGGCCCTGGCTGTTGTCACCGAAAAAGACGGTGATCTTTTCATCGGCGTCTCGTTGGATATAATATTCTTTCGCATCGGGCTCGCTGAGTCCCAGGGTGTCCACTTCCGTCCATTGTTCCCCGTCCACAAAGACTTTCAGCGTTCCATCGATTATCGGACTGGCAGAAACTGCGAATTTCTGATAAGCGGTTTCGTCAGACGTGCCCAGGGTCTCGGATCCGCTTTTCCCTTCGGTGGCGCCAATCGTTCCCGAGAGCTCACCGGTCAGCAGTTGCAAATCAGCGTCTGTCTCGAAGTAAAATGACTCGATTCCTAAAGCTTCATCTGCCACGCTTTGGCATTCGGTCCCCGCTGGAATGGTAACGGTTTCCCCGTATGACCGGCTCAAAGTAAAGGTCAGGTCAGCAGAGGCCGGAGCGGCGCTGGAGAGTTCATAATCGATCATCTTCAGTAAATTGATCAGGTTTTCACGCTGAGTGAC
>JBHHXV010000283.1:0-2784 GCA_046757225.1 bacterium | reverse complement strand
CAATAACTCATACCATTGAGGTACCCCATGAAGCTCAGTCAAACCATCCACGATTTTCAAACCTTTCTCAAGGCTGATTCCCGATCTCCGCATACCGTTCGGTCTTATCTCCATGACCTCCGATTATTCCGGGATTGGCTGAACGCCGATCCTGAAATCTCTTCCATCAAGCCGGGTAAACTCCATGAGTTCCTGGCCTCCGACCTGGTTATCAAAAAGCCGGGCGGGTTACCCCGCTCGAAAGGATCGGTCAACAAAATAAAAACCTCGGTCAAAGCCTTTTTCAGCTGGCTGTTCAACTCCGGGATCATTTCCAACAACCCGGCCGCCGGTATCAAAATCAAGTTTTACCAGAGACCGGCTCCCGACGTCCTCACTCCGATCGAACAGAAGCGGCTGTTAAAAACCCTGGCCAGCACCAAGGGGCAGCGAGCCTCCCGTGACCGGGTCATATACTTGCTACTGCTCAATACCGGCCTGCGGGTACAGGAACTGGTAAGCCTGGATATTGCCGACATCAATCTGCCGGAAAAACGTCTCACCGTTACCGTCAAGGGCGGCCAGGAAGTAACCAAGGTTTTGAACGCCCGGGCCCGCAATACCCTGGAACAGTACCTCAAATACCGCAGGAAAGTTCCTACCGATTCCCCGGCTCTGTTTATCAGCTCCCACAAGCAGCGCATCTCGGTCCGGCAGGTGCAGCGGTCATTCGAACAATGGCTTAAACAGGCCGGTATCGAAAAATCCCTCACCGTACACTCCATACGCCACACCTTTGCAAGTACCCTCTACGAGAAATCCAACAACCTGTTGGTTGTCCAACAAGCCCTCGGGCACCGCTCCATCAACAGCACTCTTATCTATACCCACATCAACCCCGAACAACTGATTGACTCCCTGGAATCGATTTAAAACCTTTGTACCCGTGTACCTACTTTTAGCAAAGCCGAAACAGGCAGATTTTGTCTCAAATATGACCTTATGCCCATTCCCACCTTAAAGTTATCAGTCACTTGCATCCGATTTCTTCTCACAAATATGACTGTTTTTTTCGGTTTCGGCGGTTTCGACTTCCGCTTTTTGTTTTTCTTCCTCTTCTTCTTCCTGCCGAACCTCTTCCAGCAGCTTGGAAATCCACTCGGCCGGGGAGGTTCTTACGTTAACGATTTCCCCTTCCCGCTTTTCTTTGGTGACCTTCAGCTCCGACAATTTTTTCGACAGGAGAAGATCGACCTTATAAACGTCCTCGTTATCTCCTCCCTTTAAAGCTCTGAGCAACCGTACAAAGTATATGCAGGCCACTTCAAGTATCCGGCGGTCGGAGGATTCGTTGAATTCAAAGTCCCGGTGCAGATCCTGATAAAATTCCTGGAAGATTGCTTTCTCATGCTCATCAAGCAGTTCGTTTACATAAGCGCCGTGCTTCATGGCGTTCTTATTACCTTTTGGAGGCCCGCCATTGGCTCCATGGTGATAGCAAACCTCATACCCGGGAACAACAGCCTGCTTGCATTGCCGACCGGTTTGCTTGCTTTTGGCTTTGCATATCTTTTGTTGTTCCACTTTCATTTGCTCCCGCTCATGAGGTCGTTTTTCAACTGCGGAAATTTCCACTCAGGATTCATTTTCAGCGGTTAATGAGTATTTGATCGATCTTCCGATTGGTCTCCTGAAGGTCTTCCCGAAATTCTTTCCGTAATTCTCCGATCGAAGTCATCATTTCACTCTGCCTGTCTCCGATCTCATTGAACCGGGTATCGAAATTTCCCTGAAAAGATCGACAGTCTTCCTTGCGGACATAAATACCATTTTTGTTTCCGTTCTTTCCGTTATCAGAACTGCCGAATAGTTTCAGCGCTCCGATTCCACCAAAGAACAAGCCAGCAGACAAAGAGCCAATGAGTTGTAAAGCCGATCCATTAAGCACCGGGTTATCCTTTCACTTTCCGGTTTGCTTTCACCGCATCATACCCGGAAGAACCGAGGGCTCCCAGCAGAACACCGACCACAGCGTTGTTTACTTCCGAAGTAATCTGGAGACCGAAATTCTGACTGGCGTATCCCAGGAGGGCACCAACCAACGGAGGAATCACTGGAATAAACCGCTTAAATTCTTTCTCAAACGAATCGGGAATGAACTCTTTGATAAACCCGGTTATTCCCGGGGTCAGCAAAGTAATGAGAGTTGCTACGGTTGCCGGATCCATACTACTTTCCTCCAATTTTCTTGAGTTTTCGGTTTACGATTTCAATAATTTCCGTCAGCTTTTGTAACTTTTCCTTATGCCCTCCTGGAATTTCCAGGTAGCCGGCCAGTTCATCCTCCAAGGCCAATTCGACGATGACCGAGATTTGGGGATCTACTAAAGGCTTCCCCTGTTTGTCTGAAATGGAACGGATCCGGTCGAATGCTTCATCAATGGAGAATTTCCCGTCTTCCAGGGGAGTCAAGTACTTGGCAAGCTGTTCAACAACCGCTGCCGCTTTTTCCTTGAAACCGGAATCTTCTTTGGCAAGATCGCTCAACATGATCGCCAGGCAGATTTTGTTGGCGATTTGCCGGGGACTTTTCTGCTTAAGAATTACCGGATTGGTTATTACGTGGGTACATCCGGTGAAAGCCAGGAAAATAAGCAGGGTGACTGCAGAAATCATTTTTTTCATGATGAGATTCATTTCAATACCTCCAGATCACTTCCTGAGGGAGTGACTTATCGATGTCAAGATGGATAAAATCTCCGGCTTGTCCGATCCGGGTAATTCCCCAGCGAATGGCCAGACTGA
>JBHHXV010000282.1:0-2792 GCA_046757225.1 bacterium | reverse complement strand
TTCCCATGATAATCACGCTGGTTCTGGTATTGGGAGTTATGGTGTTTATCGCCACGCTGACGGCCGGATAAAAGATATGTTTACTCGAATATTTGAGATTATCGGGCTGAATATAGTTCACGTTTCCGGAATATTTCTTTTCAGCCTGGAAGGGCTGCTGCTTGCGGCCATAGGTTTCAAGCTGTTTCAATTTTTAATTCCCTTAAAGCCCTATGGGGAAATGAACGACCGGGAAAGGCTCGGGGTTTCGGTCATAATCGCCGGGTTGGTTATCGGGATGAGTATCATTATCGCGGAGACCAGTTATAAAAAACCGCCGGTGGTGATTAAACTTCCCACCTATCTCGCCGATTATTACCGATCCGTATATGCAGGAGATAACACCCAGGTTCCTAAGAATAGGGCAATGGCCGGAGGCTGCGGACAGGCGCCCCGATCCCGGCCGGAAAAAAAGGCGGCCCCCGATAAATCTCCGGCAGCAGGTCAGCGCCCTTCCGCCGCCCGGAAAAACCGCCTGAGCGACGAGAATATCTGGTTAAACAATAACCCCTGACCCGATCCGGTTTCTGCTGTGTTAGCCTGGACATAAACTTGAGCTACTTTTGCCAGATCTCTGTCGGTAAAGGCTTTCCGCCAATGTCCAGGCAAAGTTTGTTTGCAGATAAAGTTGAGGGGAGGCTGATAAAAGTAGCTACTTTCAACAATATACAGTCAGCTTTGCTATGATGCCCGAATTGTTCGGGTTAGAACCTGATGTTAAAGAAATATTTCTCAGTTTTACTTCTGACAGCCTTACTTTTTCCTTCCCCGTTATCCGCCTCCAGGCTTAAAGGAACCGGAAAACAGCGCCGGGTGCTGTTCGCGATCAAAAAAAACAAAATCAACCGGCTCAGGAGAATTACGGAAAATCATCCGGATACGGTCAACCTGGATTACACCCATAATTTCACCCCCCTTCACTACGCCGCCAGCCTGGGCAGGGTTAAGGCCGCCAGATTCATGATTTCGGCAGGCGGCTTTATCAACGCCCGGGACACCAGCGGATACACCCCTTTGCACGTGGCCGCGGAAAGCGGCTACAGCAGGATAGTGGAATTATATTTAAGAAACGGGGCCAGGGCGCTGGCCAGGGAAAAGCATGGAAATACCCCCCTTCACCTGGCGGCGGAGAGTAATCATCCGGCGGTGATTGAAATCCTGCTGGAAAAAGGAGTGGATATAAACGTAAAAAACAAGATCGGGGAATCCCCTCTTTACCTGGCGGCTTTTATGGGGCAGCCGGAAGCGGTTCAACTCCTCCTTGACCGGGAAGCGGATATAAACGATCAGCGAGACGACGGAAACACCCCCCTGGATTCGGCCATTCTGGGTGGGTATCCGGAAATAGTGGAATTGCTGGTTTCTCAAGGGGCTGACATTAATCTGGGCAATAAAAAGGGAGAAACCGGTCTGTTTTTAGCGGTGGAAAAACGGGAACCTCTGATAGTGCAGTTTTTAGTTTCTAAGGGAGCGGATGTCAATATAAAAAAGAAAAACGGGGACTCTCCCCTGGCCTATGCCACCAGAAATCACAGAATAGCGATGGCCGATCTTCTCCAGGGCAGGAAGGTAAAATTACTGGAAGATGATTTTGAGGAGGATATATTTCCCGACCCCCCAAAACCGCGCAAAAAAGCGGCCAAAAAGAAAAAATCCTTAGCCATAATCGCTCCCAAGGAAGCGAAAGTACTGGATGTCGGAGAGTTCTGGGCTTCGGTCAATAACGGGCGTTTAAGCGACGTGAGTATACTGGAAACTTATCAGGCCACCGCCTTGTCCGAATTCGGAGGAAAAATCCTGGCTTTGGATAATTTGGTGCTGATCACCGATTATCAAGCTAAAACCCTGGCGAAATTCAAGGGGGAGGTTCTGAGCCTGAACGGGCTTACCAGAATAAACAAAAAAGTGGCCAAACATCTGGCCTGGTTCAAGGGAAAAGGTTTGAGCCTGAACGGAGTAAGTTATCTGGGAAAATCCCAGGCCCGGTCGCTTTCCCGGTTCAGGGGGAATCATCTCTCTTTGGGCGGCTTGTCCAGGCTTAACAAGGACCGGATAAAATCATTGATTCATTTTAAAGGTAAAAGGCTTTCCCTGGACGGTATAAAGCACCTTTCCATTCCCCAGGCCCAAACCCTGGCCCTGTACCGGGGAACAAGCCTTTCCCTCAACGGTTTAACCCGTTTCAGCAAAAGCCTGGCCAGGGCCTTGGCCCAGAGCAAGGTCAGAAGGCTTTCTCTGGACGGTCTTACCAAGATAAATGAGCGGGAAATGCAGGCTCTGGCCGGTTTCAAAGGAAAAATCCTCTCCCTGAGGGGGCTCCAGGATAATAAGTCGAAAGTATATTATAAATCGTACTGGACAAAGTGAGAAATGATGCTATAATGTAAGCAGAAGTTGATAATGATTATTATTATAAATATCATTCTGCGCAGGAAGAGAACGAAATGTCAGAACATAAACTGAGCGATTTTCTCCCGGGACAGTCTGCGGTAGTCCGACGGGTGGCTGGCGCTCCTTCCTTGAGAAGGCGGCTGCGGGAGATGGGGTTTATCAAGGGAACCCCTGTCTATGTGGAAAAAAAGGCGCCCCTGGCCGACCCGGTCGAGTATATAATCAAGGGGTATCATATAAGCCTGCGACGGACTGAAGCGAGCAATATCCTGGTAACCTCTCCTTAGCCCGAATTATTCGGGTTAGGAGTTACGCAGTTAAATTGTAACCTATTGTTCGCACTGGTTCCCAGGCTCTGCCTG
>JBHHXV010000281.1:0-2801 GCA_046757225.1 bacterium | reverse complement strand
GTTGATTAATCAGTTCCCGAACAGCAATTATCTTTCCGACGCTCTTTCCAGCCTGGGGCACTCCCTGTTTCACCTTAATAAGTACCTGGAATCTATCAAGTATTTCCAGAGGCTTTCCCGGGAATATCCCCAAAGCAACCTGCTGCCGGATACCCTCATGAGTATAGGCGATTGTTATGCGAAACTCGGAAGGCCTTCCAAGGCTCTTTCTTCATATCAGGACCTGATCAACCGGTTTCCCGACAGCGATCTTATTTATAAAGCCCTTAACGAAAAAGGCAAGATCTATCTGAAGCAACACGAGTATGCCAGAGCCCGTAATGTCTTAACTCAAGTGATAGATTCCCAGAAGGAAGAATTGGCCGTAAGCGCCCAATACCTTATCGGAATTACCTACGAAGAGGAAAAGAATTACCAGCAGGCCATCGTTTCCCTGATGAAAACCGCTTACCTCTATCCGGAAAAGACTACCTATTCTGATTTGTCGCTGTCCCGGGTGAGCGATATTTACAAACATCTGAACAAGTATGCGGAAGCGATCAAGGTTTATGAGAAGCTGCTGAAAACCACCAAGGACGAAACCATTAGAAAGAAAACCCGGCATGAACTGGAGGTTTTAAAACAAAAGGTGTTGAAAACATCGGGAAAGTCCGAAACAAAACTATCAGACAAATAATCACATTATACTTGGGAGAAAGATATGTTCGATTTGATCGGCAAAGGCGGTTTGATGATGATTCCGATCATCATCTGTTCGGTTCTGGCGTTGGCCATCAGCGTGGAACGGTTTTTGAACCTGAAAAGGGAAAAGGTGCTGCCCCAGGATTTCATTACCAAAATAAAAACCTTGCTCAGTTCCAAACGGATCAATGAAGCGATCGCGGTCAGCTCCAATACCGATACCCCGATGGCCAATATCATAGAAGCCGGTATTTTGAAACGGCATACCCAGAGGGAGCAGATCAAAGAGGCGATCGAAATGGAGGGAAAGCGGGAGGCCAATTTTCTGTTCCGCTACCTGGGCATTCTGGGCACTATTGCCGGGATCACCCCTCTACTGGGGCTGCTGGGAACCGTTACCGGCATGATAAAAGCCTTCGCCACCCTGTCGGCGGTAGGCGCCGGAAACCCGCAGGTGCTTTCGGGAGGTATTTCCGAGGCCTTGATCACCACCGCCGCCGGGCTGTTCGTGGCTATCCCCACCCTGGTGATCTACAATTATTTCAGCAAACAGGTCAAAGGCTATGTGGTGGAGATGGAAGCGGTTTCTCTGGAGCTGCTGGATATTCTGGAGAATGTTTCCCAGGCTGAGACAGACGAACTTCTTCCTTTGTGACTGAAAGGTAAATCAGATGGAATTTTTCCAAGACAACAATGAAGAACGGGTAGAGATAAATATTATATCCCTTATCGATGTAGTGTTGTTACTGGTTATTTTTATGATGCTTTCCTCCCATTTTATCCGGAAAAGCGGGCTCAAGATCGATCTGCCGCAGGCTAAAGCCCGGGAGATCAGTAAAGCCAAGGATTATGTGATAACCGTTTCCCGGAAAGGGAAGATGCGCTTTATGGGAAACCCCGTAACCATGGAAAGCCTCAAAACCAGGCTGGAATCCCTTTTCGGGCCAGGCACCAAAGGCAAAACGGTTATTATCAAGGCGGATAAAAAGGTCACGCACGGCAAAGTGGTGGCAGTCATGGATTTAATCAAGGAAACCGGTTTTGAGCATCTGGGAATTGCCACGGAACATATCCGCCGCCGTTAATCTTGATTATGAATAGACCGGGCATAAAGTTTGCCGGCAATACGAATTTCAGTGTAAACTGATAAAACGTTAGGATTTTCAATAAAATAACAATTGCTTGTTTATGATTCCCGAATTATTCGGGTCAGCATGGATTTATCTTCACACAAAGCTCTGCTTAAGGCCGCGGTCTTTTCCGCGGCTGTTCATCTGGGTCTGATAATCCTGTTTCCCGCGATCAGGATTTCCCCCCTGAAGCCTGAGCTTCGGGTGATTTCAGTAAAACTGCTGCCACTAGGGGCAAAAAAACCGAAAAAGATCAGGAAGAAGAGATCGGTTTCCCGCAGTAAAAAACGGAAACCGGCTGATTACGCCAAATCCCAGATAACCGGGAGTTTGATAAAACGGAAGGCTCTTCCCCAGGTGTCCCGCCTTACTATTCCGCAGCTTTCCCCGATTCCGGCCCGCCTGAGCGACAATGACTTGACAGTGGCTCAGGGCGACCTGTTCGGGGAGGAAAACCTGGCCAGTGTAATTCCCGACCATTCCTTTTCCCCCGTCAAGTTTGATGATAAGGAACATACCCCTATTCCCCAAGAGAATCTGGAAAGTAAGGTAAGCTCGGACCCCCGAATCTCCTGGGGAAAAGGGGAGGTCAGGGAATATCTCTATCGGCCGGACCCCCCTGAATATTATTCCAGGGTGGAGGGGGATATAAAGATAAAATTTTGGGTGGACCGGAACGGCAATGTAACCCAGGCCCTTCCCCTCATGCGGCTGGACGGGGAATTGGAACAAATCTCCATAGATTTCATCAAGAAATGGCGGTTTACCTCTTTAAAACAGGATAGAAACGGCCTCCAATGGGGAATTATCACCCTGAAATTTCAGCATAACTAGTTTCAGATGGCTAAGATACCTTTCGAGTTTATGAAGCCGAGGGACTATCTCTATGTATTCAAGTCGATCGGCTCTTTTTTCCTGGTTAGCGTAGTTCCGCTGCTGTTATTGTTCCTGACCAAACTGAGAACAAGGAAACGGCCGAAAACCATCATC
>JBHHXV010000280.1:0-2819 GCA_046757225.1 bacterium | reverse complement strand
TCCAGCGAGAGCTTGCATTCGCCATCCAACCTGAACCTCAGAAGCCACGAGATGGAAATCAAAGGGTATTTCGGCCTTAAAGACCAGACAGAAAGCGAAAAGAATTTTCAAAACCTTGTTGAGTTAGTATGCGACGCGCTTCGGGCTGACAACGATCTATCCGGTTCCTGCCTCAAGAGCTCCCCCCCTCAGGTGATTCGAGTGGATCAGCGCACCCTGGGAAACATCCTGGTGCATTCCTGTCTGATCAGGCTTACGGTTGATGAGTACATTTCCTTTTAATTGAGCTGAACACCTTTTTATGCTAGAATACCTTTTTTGTCTTAATTTTTAGTTAAGTTTTAAGGTTATTTCTTGACAGTTAAACTGCCTTCCCTCACTATCGGTAAACACACCTCAAAATACCCTATTATTCAAGGAGGCATGGGAATCAGGGTTTCCGCCTCCCGTCTGGCCGGAGCCGTAGCCACAGCCGGAGGAATCGGGGTTATCGCCACTGTCGGCCTGTGCCTCAACTCTTCCCTTTGGGACGGGAAAAGAGAAACTTACTTTGAAGCGAATAAACAGGCTTTAATCGAAGAACTCAGAACCGCCAGGAAGAAATCCCCTGACGGCATAATCGGAACCAACTGCATGGTGGCTATCAGTGATTTTGAACTGGCCGCCAGGACTTCCGCGGAAAATGGAGCCGACCTGATTATTTCCGGAGCCGGCCTGCCGCTTTCCCTGCCTGAATACGTAGCCGGTTACCCGGATGTCGCCCTGGTTCCCATAGTCTCTTCCACCAAAGCCGCCGAACTGATAATCAAAAGATGGGAACGGAGATACAGCCGTCTGCCGGACGCGCTGGTCGTGGAATCCCCCAACACCGCCGGCGGGCACTTGGGGGCGAAGTTCGAGGAAGTGCAGGACTCCAGATACTCTCACCACCAGGTAATCCCTCAATTACTGGAAATGATAGAAAACCAGTTCAAGGTCAAAATTCCGGTTATTATCGCCGGCGGGGTCTGGAATAACGAGGATCTGGTTCAGATGCTGGAACTGGGCGCTGCCGGGGTTCAGATAGCCACCCGCCTTATCTCCACCTATGAATGCGATGCTGACCAGAGATTTAAGGATCTGCTCAGGAAGGCCACACAGGACGATATCGTCTTGATCAACAGCCCGGTGGGATTTCCGGGAAGAGTCATTCGCAACCCCTTTGTGGAACGCTTCCTTAAAGGGGAAAAGATCCCGGACAGATGTATAGCCAATTGCCTCAGGAGATGTTCCTTTAAGAAAGAAGGAAAGGGATTTTGTATTGCTCAGGCCCTTGACAGGGCTCAAAAGGGAGATGTGGAAAGGGGATTGTTCTTTTCCGGGTCCAACGGTTTCAAGGAACAGAAAATGGCTTCGGTTCAGGAAATTATTAATGATTTAGCCGGGAAGAAAGACAATGTTTAACAGCTTATCGGACAGGCTCTCCGAGACCTTCAAAAAATTTAAAGGCCAGGGAACCATAACCGAGAAAAATATCAACGATGGTTTAAGGGAGGTCAAGCTGGCCCTGCTGGAGGCCGACGTAAACTTCAGGGTAGTAAAGACTTTTATAAGCAGGATCAAAGAGAAGGCTGTCGGCCAGGAGGTTATTAAAAGCATTTCCCCTGACCAGCAGTTGATAAAGATCGTAAACGACGAGCTGGTGGAGATTCTGGGAGGGGACGCCGGAACCATAAACTTCGCCTCTCCCAAAGAGGTAACCGTAATCATGATGGTGGGGCTGCAGGGGTCGGGAAAGACCACCTCAGCCGGAAAACTGGCCCGGCGACTGGAAAAAGACGGTAAAAAAACGATGCTGGTGGCGGCCGACATCTACCGCCCGGCAGCCATCAATCAGTTGGAAACCCTGGCCAAAGAGTTAAAGATCCCCTGTTACAGCGACCACGACCTCAAGGACCCGGTTGAGATCTGCCGCCGGGGATTTGAACGGTCAGAGGAAAGCGGTATCGACTGCCTTATTCTGGATACGGCCGGCCGGCTGCAGATAGATGAAACCTTGATGAAAGAGCTGCAGAATATTAAAAAGGCGGTTCCTCCCCATGAAGTTCTGTTTGTAGCTGACGCCATGACCGGCCAGGAGGCGGTGAACGTGGCCAAAAGCTTTAACGAGCAGGTCGGTCTGGACGGCGTGGTGCTTACCAAGGTGGACGGCGACGCCCGGGGGGGAGCCGCTCTTTCCATCAGGATGGTGGTGGACAAACCGGTAAAATTTATCGGAATCGGGGAAAAATTAGATGCCTTTGAGCCTTTTCACCCGGACAGGATCGCCTCCAGCATCCTGGGGATGGGGGACATTCTCTCCCTGGTGGAAAAGGCGGAGACGGTTATTTCAGAGCAGGAGGCCATCGAATTTTCCCGGAAGATCAGGGAAAACAGCTTTACCCTGGACGATTTTCTGGCCCAGCTCCGGCAGATAAGAAAAATGGGGCCTCTCGATCAGCTGCTGGGAATGATTCCCGGAGTCGGCAACAAGCTCAAGGGAATCAAGCCCGATGAAAAAGAGTTCGTGAAGATCGAAGCGGTTATTCTGTCCATGACCAGAAAAGAAAGAAACAATCATAAGATTATCAATGGCAGCCGCCGGAAACGGATCGCCCAGGGAAGCGGCACCAGGGTTTCGGACGTCAACCGTTTATTGAAACAGTTTTCCCAGATGCGGAAAATGATGAAAACATTTTCCAAAGCCGGGAAAAGAAAAAATTTCAATAAAAGCGTGATGCCCTACATTGGCTAGTTAATTTTGCAGTTGAATAATTTTTATGAATATAGTATTATCTTCG
>JBHHXV010000279.1:0-2834 GCA_046757225.1 bacterium | reverse complement strand
ATTCAAGGCGTTACGGTCGTTTTGGGGAGAGGGCCTGGTTTTCTTTTTGAGCTGGTCATGGGAAGGGAAATCGTTCAGTTCTTCCAAAGAGGATACAGGTTTAAAGAAATTAAGATACCTCTTTACGAAAACAAAAGCCAGTATTACCAATATCAGGCTCAGGATAACGGCGGATTTGGTATAGGACCCTGTGTTATTTATTGACATCGTAAGAGGTGTATTAAACGTTCAAGAAGAAGGGAAATGCTTTTCCATACATTGCGGACAAACAGAGTGGGTAAACCGGGCCTCTGAATGATCTCTTATGTATTTTTCCATTACGGTCCATTCGTTATGGCCGTGCCTGATCTTTTTACAATAGGAACAGATAGGCAGCAATCCCTCCAGCAGCTGTTTCTCTCTTTCCAGTTCTTTTTTCTCGGTAATGTCGGTTCCTATTATTATGGTGCCGGTAGTCCGGTCAAGTTCATCCAGTAAAGGAACGAAATCAAGATGGAAAAACCTTTCCGACCCGTCTTTTCTCTTGAAATGAAAGGTTTCCAGGGATTGTCTTTCCGCTGTTTTTTTTGCTTCCGCCAGGTAATATTCCAGTTTTCCCGGGGAATCGCCCCAGTCTAGTTCCTGGATATGTTTTCCGGAGCATTCCCGGGAATCCCACTCCCAGGCCTTGTCCGCCGCCGGATTGGTCAGTTTGATTCTGCCGTTGTTATCAATAATTATGATAACTAAATGGATGCTGTTTAATATGGAGGTAAAATAAAGATATGAATTTTTCCATTTCCTGATTGATTCATTGATGTTTTGTTTGATGTCGATATGGTTATTCATTTGTTTAAAATTTTCAGCAAGTTAGTCGCCTGTTTGTTGCCGGGGTCGAGCTCCAGGCATTTTTTCAGGTTTTCCCTGGCTTTTTCGGAGTTTCCCCAATTATAGAAAAACAACTTGGCCATTTGCAAATAAGCGGGCGGGAAATCGGGGTTTTCCTCAATCGCCCTGGAGATAAAAGGATAAGCCTCAGAGGGCATCTCCTTTGCCTCCCGATAAATTTTCCCCAGTCCCAATAAAGCTTCCGGGTAAGCGGGGCGGTTCTTGAGCGCCAGGCGGTAGTATTTTTCCGCTTCTTCCCAGTCTTTTTCCCCATAAAAGATGTCCGCCAGTTTTAAGGTGGCTTCCGGAAAGTTTTTTTCTACCAGTATCGCTTTCTTCAAATACCTTTTGGCTTTTTTCCGATCGTTTTTTTTCAGCCGGCCGAGAGCCAGTTTGAAATAAGCTTTTTCATCTTTAGCGGCATACTCATCGGTAGCGTGAAGCATGGCGGCTTCACTTCGCCAGTCCTGATTACGAGCGTATGTTCCCCAGCTTAGCAAAAACAGCAGGGAAACGGCAATACTTATTCGCCTGGCCTGAGATTTGGTTTCCTCCCCGGATACAAAATAGCGTTCAATCAGATATACCGCTGCCGGGTAAAGCCAGATGGCGGGAAGGTATAAGCGCTCTTCTGTGATTGTTGCCCCGGGAGAAACTAGAAAACCGGCCCAGAGATTGATTAAAAACCAGGTCAGTCCGAAAGAAAGCAATCGGAAAAAACCGGTCAGGGGGTTGTCCCGGTTTTCCGTTTCTGAGCGCTCTGGATTATGGGAGGCTTTTATTCCGTAGAGAATCAGGTAAACCAGGCCGCCGATAAACATGAGTGAGATAAAGGTGGAGGGCGGGTCAAACAGGGAACGGGAAAGGGGGAATTTCCTGGAGAAATTAAAGCGGAAGACAAAGGGAAATAAAACCAGGGAGAAGTAATGGAGCGTCACCCTTGCCGCTGACAGGAAACCATAAGAGGCGTGGTTGGCATGACTGGAATAAACGAATACAGCGACTATGCCCGAGGAGACAAGGGTGACGATTTTAAGAAGTTGCCTGTTAAGGGAACAGGGGCTGTTTCCCAGAATGAGGTATTCAAAGGCTATGATGATGAGGATAAGGGAAATACAGGCGGGGTTAGTCAGCACCGCCAGGAAACCGGCTGCTGAACCGGCGATATATTTTATTGTTTTAAAAAAAGTTGTTGAGTTTGAAGAAGCTGTTCTACCCAGCAGATACAGCCAGATTGACAGGAGGTAAAAAAGGGTTGACAATGGTATTGCTCTGTTGCTAAGATACGCTACTGCCGTAGTGTTGACCGGGTGTGAAATAAAGATCAGCGCGCTTAAGGCGGCCAGAAATCTCCGGTGTTCGCTCAAGTGTAACAGGTGATAACCGAGGGCGGCCAGAAAGTAGATAATAATTCCGCAGCTTATGTGGATTAACAGGTTGGTTATTCGGTAACTGACCGGCTTTAATTTCGTGAGATAGTAATTCAGGGCGAAACTGAAACTGGTGACCGGGTCCAGGCGATTATCTGTTGTAGTGGCAAGCGAAAGATCTTTTGTGCGGCGAATAAAAATGTTTGTACCCACCAGCGCCTTATCCTGAAAAACAAATGGCGAATGTATGGTGTTATGATAGATTGCGATGCCGAGTAAGGCGGTCAGAATCAGCGGAAGCAGTGAGGCCTTGAATTGGAACATGTTTTTTTTAATTTGATTGATAAAATGATATTGTATACCATATTTCAACAGGTGAATACAATTTAACCCGAATAATTCGGGAATCATAGCAAAGCAGATGATATGTTGTTGAAAATAGTTACTTTTTATCAGTTTCCCTTCAACTTTTTTGGGCTAACAAATTTTGTATGGACGTTGGCCTAATTCATTTTCCGATAAGGGGTCTGGCAAATGTCAGCCAAGTTTATGCTTGCTATATTGTAGAAAGTAGTTAGGTCTCACAAAAAAGGCTAT
>JBHHXV010000278.1:0-2849 GCA_046757225.1 bacterium | reverse complement strand
TTTTAACGGCTCCCAGGTGGTTTTCCCGCTGCTTTTGCCGGATAAGTTCTTTTATCCGGTCAAGCTGCTTCATGTTGTCCGGCATGATCATGTTCCGCTCGACCAGTTCACGGGAAAGCTCCCGGGCTCCCCGGAAGGCCCGGCCCAGTGAATCCTCATAATACCTCCGGGCGATCTCCAGAGAATTTTTAAGCGACTCCTCGTTCTGGGAATGGAACCAGTTGTCAATGGTGGAAGAGATAAGGTTGCTGGATACCAGAAACAATACCACCGCCGGAATCAGAGAAAAGGAAATGAACGAAACCACCAGCTTTATCTTGATCCTTGAGCCCAGAGCCCGCTGGCGGTGTTCGAAGAAAAGCTTGGAAAGGTTGCGGAAAACCACGATCAGCAGGCTCAGAACCAGTACTATATTGAAATTAAGCAGGACATATAACTTCAGGTTCTCGTTGATATAATTGGGGTCTTTCAGCTCGAACACCAGGCTTTCAATTACCAGCATGACCGAGAAAGCCAGCAACCCCGCCAGCAAGATCAGCCACTTGCGCTGGCGTTTCTTGTCTCCCAGGATTATCTTGTAGAGATTTATAAGCTGCTGGACAATCATTATTAATGGAAGCGCTTCTTGGGGGTAAAACAGATACGGTTGATAAAACTCGTGTGACCGGACAGGCGGCTTCGGGGCCATACAATAGAGGAAGAGATCTCAACTCCCGGTTCCAGTACCGACTGTTCTCCCAGGGAAACCCCGGGGCCGACCCGGCAGCTCTTACCGATCCGGCAGCCTTTTCCGATTACCACCGGAGGGATTAATTCCACCGACCGGTCAAGCTTCAGATCATCCGGCAGCTTCAGATGGCTTTTTCCCAATCCGCTCATCCGGCGGAATTTCTCGTGTTGAAAGAGGTCGAGATGGGCTTCCAGGTAAGACTGAGGGGTTCCCAGATCCCGCCAGTAGGATTCCCGGTCAAACAGGCCGAGAATCCGTTTTTCTTTCAGCATATGGGCATAATTATCTTTAACGATACAGCTGAAAATACCGGCCGGAATCCGGCTCACCAACTCCGGCTCAACAATCTGAATTCCCAGAAAAACCCCTTGTTTCACCGCCGCCTCTTTGTTCTGATGAGGAAAACAGCTTATGCTTCCCTGGGAGTCCACCCCCACCCCTCCATATCTCCGCAGGTCCGGCCGGCGGGAAAGGGCCAGGGTGGCCAGAGCCTTGCCGGCGCGATGAAAGCCGATCATCTCCGACAAGGGAAAGTCGGTCAAGATATCGCCGTTGATAATCGCCAGGCTTTCTCCCGCCATGAATGCTTCCACCTTCCTGATCCCCCCTCCCGTGCCCAGGAGTTCCGGTTCAAAAGAAAAGCTGACCTTTATCCCGGGATAGGGGTTGGCTTTAAAAAAGCCTTCAATATCAGCGGCCAGATGATGCAGGTTGATAATCACTTCGCTGATACCGGCCGCTCCCAGGATATCCAGATTGTAGCAGATCAGGGCGCGATTAGCTAAAGGAATCAACGGCTTGGGAATGATTTCCGTATAGGGCCTCAGCCTGGTTCCCTTTCCGGCGGCCAGGATCATCCCCTTCATAAACTTAATATCCCGCTGCCGGTCAGCAGAGCCGACAACTCCTGGCAGTCCGGGTTCCTTCTCAGGGATTGTTTTACATAATTCAGGGTAGGTTTTACATACGCCAGGTAACTGCGGTTGCCGTAGAGATTCGCCTGAGAGGTGAAGGTTCCCACCGCCTTTAAATTGCGCTGAATCGAAGCAAGCTTAAACACGGAAATAAAATCTTCCCGGTTAATAATTTCGCCGGTAAACTGCTGGCGGCGGTCCAGAAAGTAATTCAGGTAATGATGATAGTTTTCCAGAACCACATAGGAGTCCCGAAGCAGGGAAACCAGATCGTATTGGCAAAGCCCCCTTCTGGCGTCCTGGAAATCGATCCAATACACCAGACCCTGTTTCTCCTCTGATTTTTCAGGGTCTACCACCATCAGGTTCTTACTGTGAAAATCCCGGTGAACGATCATTTCAGGCTCTTCGTCCAGGATTTGAGCGAGCCGTTCAAATTGATCGTTTAATCTTTTTTTTATTGAGGGACTGAGCTTAAGCGAAGAGCCGTAAAGCCGCTCCGTATGTTCCAGAAAGAAGCTCAGCTCCCAGAAAAATTTCTCTTTATCCAGTTTAAGGGGAAACAGTTTTTTGTCAACCGGCTGAAGCTGCAAAAGCAGCAGCTGGTCCAGAGCTTCCTTATAATAATCCTGAACCCCGATCTCTCCAAACATCTTGACCTTGCTGAATAACTGGTTGTCGCCCAGGTCTTCCAGCAGAACCAGACCCTTGGACTGATCAAAACCGATGATTTCTGGCACCGGGATCTCACAGGCCACCAGCCAGTCCGCCACCCTGGTAAATTGAGGGATCTGATCGGCCATTTCCGGCTCGTACTTGCAGGCGACCGCCGTTTTCGCACCGCCGTCAAGCTGGATACGGTAATAGGAGCGGCTGGAAGCGTCGCAGGCCAGGGGGGTAACGGTCAGCGCCTGTTTCCCGATGGATCGATCTAATAAACAGTTCAAAGCCTCGAATTCTATCATCTTATTTCCTCTCCAGGAAAAAGCTTGTTTACCGCCCTGGCTTTTTTATCCATGTCAGGGGTCTGATAACAATAAAAGGAACAGAAGATATCCGGATAAGAAGCGATCAGCCTGAATGTTCCCGGGTCGGCCTGGGCGTAACCCGCATAAGCCGCTCCGGTAAAAAAGGGGCGGATTCCCTCCGGCATATATATCTTATCATGATATTTATTATACAGCGAAGTCCGGCTGACCGGCGCC
>JBHHXV010000277.1:0-2853 GCA_046757225.1 bacterium | reverse complement strand
ATTTTCGCGGATATCGATAAAAAGCGTAAGCCTAATGTTGTTCTTGATATAACCAGGGGGACGGTCAAGGATAAAAGCATCGATGTGGTAAATGCCATCGAAGTCTTTGAACACGTTGAAGAACCCGAGAAAGGATTACGGGAATGTCATCGGATACTGAAGGAAGACGGGCTGATGATCGTCTCGGCGCCATTCCTGTTTCCCATTCACGCACCTGCCCGTGATTTTCAAAGATGGACCGAAGGTAAGTGGAAGAAGGAGCTTGAAATAGCCGGATTTAAAATAGAGAAGTTTGAGACAATGGGATATTTTTTCACGGTACTGATGGATATGATCGCCTCTTTCATCAGACAGTTGCCTTTGTTGACCGGTTGCATGTTTAAGCTGCTGTATCCGTTTATGAATCTGCTTGTAGGCCTGGATCGATACCGGTTAGTAAGAGACAATAATAAACTTAATAAATACACCACTGGGTATTTCATGATATTAAGCAGGAAATAAGGAAAAAGAGCATGTCGTCCGTCATGGAAATAACCACCGGAATTGGGTGTAAGGTCGCCTGTACTTACTGCCCCCAGGACAGGCTGATAAAAGCCTACCGGGGGAAAAGCAGCCGGATGAGCCTTGAGGCGTTCAAGACCTGTGTGGACAAAATCCCGCCGGCAGTGGATATTCACTTTTCCGGTATGTATGAACCGATGTTAAACCCGGATTGGACCAGGATGCTGCTGTACGCGCATGAAAGAGGGCACCTGGTCAAGATATCCTCCACTCTGGCGGGGATGAATTCAGCGGATATCGATCTGCTGGAAACAATTCCCTTAAAGAATTTAAAGATTCATCTGCCTGCCGATGAAGAGAGGGAAAATATCAAAGTGGACGAAAACTATTTGCAGCTCTTTAATAAACTAGTCAGGAGCAGTATCAAAATTAAATACAGCCTTCATGGGGAAAGGATCCATTCCCGGGTAAAACCGTTTATCGGGAATAAAGATATAAAACCCTCTGTAACTTGCTCCCGGGCCGGCAATAAAGAAATTGACACTCAGACTTTGCCCCGAAGGAAACGAGGGGTGATCTGCTGCCGGAGAGAGCTGCGTCATAACGTTCTGCTCCCTGACGGCGAGGTGATATTATGCTGCATGGATTACGGGATGCGGCACGTGCTGGGAAACCTGGTATCTTCCGATTACGATTCCTTATTCCGCGGCCGGGAATTTCTAAGCGTTGAAAAAGGGCTGACAGACGAATCCCTGGACATTCTGTGCCGCCGTTGCGAGATGTACGCTTATAACGTCAGTTTATCCGCCAGGGCTTACAATTCCTTCTTACCCCGCCTGCGGCAAAAGCTATGAAATCCGGGGAAAAGGGGATGGTCAGTATAGTAATCCCCACTTATAACCGGCGCGACGACCTGGACAGGTGTCTTTCCACCATACTCGAACAGACTTACGCCAACCGGGAAATAGTAGTAGTCGATGACGGCAGCCGGGATGATACGGCCGCCCACATAAAAGAGAAACGCCCTTCAGTTCTCCTGATTGTCAACCGGGAAAACAAGGGCCCCAATTACTGCAGAAATATGGGCGCCTTACACAGCCGGGGGGAATACGTCCTCTTTCTGGACAGCGACGTGGAACTGACCAATAAAGGGCAGATAGAGAATATGGTAAAGACGGCCGAAGCCAACAGCAGGCTGGGAGAACTGGGCGGTTACTACCTTGATGAACCCGGCGCGAAAGTGATTGGTTATAATGCGGACGGAAGAATCACTCTTAATATAAAAGAGAAGACCTTAAAAGAATGTGATTTTGTCAGCAGCTGCTGCCTTTTCCTGAGAAAAGAGCTGATCTATGAAAATAACGGTTTTGACGAGTTTATCAAGGGGCATGATACCGAATTTGAATTCGGCCTCAACTTAAAAAGGAAAGGGTATATTAACCTGTTTGGACCCGGGGTGGCCCTTAAACACAATCGAAGTTCACTTGAAAGAAACAACCTCGGTATCAGGTCAAGCTCCGACAATATCCGTTATCAGGAACGGCTGCTCTGGGGAAGGAAAAACCGCCTGCGGTACAGGATCAAGAACGATGGCGTAAGAAGCGGTTTCAATCTCTCTCTGGTAAAACTTATCCTGGAGGATGTAATTTCAGTGCTCGCCTTTATAAAACAGCAGTTCCTGGGAATCGAGACCAGTGATTCCCAGTCCTTTCCCGGTTTAAGGGAAAAGCTGTATTACCTGCTCTTTTTAATAAGAAGAACCTATGAGGCCCCTGTCTGGAACCTGCTCCATTTGAGAGAAACCATTACATGCCGGAATATCGATTTTATGGAATATAAGAAATGAAGACCGAACACCAGGTGGTGGCTGTCTGGAACCTGAATTATCTTTGCAATCTTGAATGCCCATACTGTTTTTTCGCCTTGGAGAAAAGAAAGAATCCGGACAATAACCGCTTTGGCGATACGGATAAGGTTATTGATTTCTTTAATAAGACCGGCCGGAAATTCCTTATTCGTTTATGCGGCGGCGAGCCTTTTTTATATCCGGATTTTATCGGATTGTGCCGGGCCTTGACCGAAAAAAACCAGATAAGCGTCAGCAGCAATCTGACCGGTAACCTGCTGTATGATTTTTCCGAAAGGATTAATCCCGAAAGCGTGGAAATGATCGATTGCTCACTACATATTGTTGAAAGAGAACGTTTAAACTTAAAAGACGATTTTTGCGAAAAAGTTAATCACTTGAAACAAAAAAAGTTCCATCTCCGGGTAACGCAGGTAATGTACCCACCTGCTATCAAAGAGTTTGACCGAACATTCGATTATTTTAACAAAAGAGGAATTACAATC
>JBHHXV010000276.1:0-2861 GCA_046757225.1 bacterium | reverse complement strand
CGCCAAACACCTGGCCCGGAAACTGAAAAACAAATCCGGTGTCAACATAACCCTCATTGACCGGAACACCTTTCATTTCTTCACCCCCCTGCTTCACGAAGTGGCTACCGGCGGAATAGAGGCCAATCATATCAAGCGTCCCCTGCGCCCCCTCTTTCGGGACACTGTGGTGGAAATTGAGCGGGGAAACGTCCAGAAAATCAACCTCAAAAAGAAAGAGGTGACTATCTGCGCCAGCTGCCCCACCTGTTCCAACCGGGAGCTCTGTTCCATTAAATTCAACCTGGAAGCCGAGGGAATGGCGAGTTGCCGCAAAAAAACATTTTCTTATGATTATCTGGTAATCGCCATGGGGAGCGCGCCCAATTTCTTCGGGATAGAGGGAGCGGCAGAGCACGCTTTTGTGTTGAACAGTATCGATTCCGCCGAGAGAATAAAAGAGCATATCGTCTCCTGTTTCGAGTTGGCCGATCATATAGACGACTATGAGGTGAGAAAAAGTTTCCTCAATTTTGTGATTGTAGGGGCGGGAGCTACCGGCATCGAGTTCGGTGTGGAATTGCACGATTTGTGTATTGAAAACCTGACCCCTGATTTCGAAAGGGTCGATTTTCCAAGGGACGGCCGGATAATGGTGGTGGAAGCGCTGGATAAAATCCTGCCGATGATGGACGAACAGCTTACCGAATACGCCAGAAAACTTGTACAGGAGCGGCATATCGAAATCATGACCAACACGAAGATTACCAGGGTGGGCATGAAAGAGGTGGAAATAAACGGAAACGAAATCATCCCCGCCCACACGGTTGTCTGGTCTGCCGGGGTAAAGGCTAATGAGGTGATCGCCGGGGTAAAGGCGGCGAAAGACCGGCTGGGGCGGCTGATGGTGAACCGCTCCCTGCAGCTGGAAGATTATCCGGAAGTATTCGCCTTAGGAGACAACGCCTGTTTTATGGAAGAGGAAAAACCGCTGCCCCAGACCGCCCAGGTGGCGGTCCAGCAGGCGAAATGCCTGGCCGATAATATTGAAAGCCTGGTTAAGGGCCAGCCCCTGGAACCGTTTAAATTCGTTAATTTCGGCAGCATTATCTCCCTGGGTCCCAATAAGGGAATCGCTAATTTCATGGGGCCGGTGAAGTTCAGCGGATTCCTGGCCTGGCTTTCCTGGAAAAGCATTTATCTCCGCCATCTGCTGATCCTGGAGCCCCCTCACAAAGCGCTCTGGATCTGGCTGGTGGATCTGGTCTCCAACCGGGAAATTTCCCGCCATAAGGTACATTGAACAGACTGGAACCGAGCTATTTCCGGACCCGCCATCGGGGAATATTGCCGTAGAAATCATAGCCGTCAAAGGCCCTGAGCGGTTCGGTAATGCTCCCGGTTACCTCCACCAGGTTGCTTCTTACCCCCACGCACTGATTCAGGCTCCACAGGAAAAGCACCGGCAGCTTTTTCCACAAAAAGCGGTCCATCGCCTGGTAAAGCCCCTGAATCTCATCTCTGCGCAACCGGCTGTTTCTTATTTTGGCCAGGTATTCGCCGAGGAGTTCGTTCTGATATCCCAGCAAACCGCTCCCCCGGGAAAAGAAGGGGGAAATATCCATATCCTCCCGGTAAAGATAACGGTCAAGCACCAGGTCGAAATCACGCTGCTGATAAATCTTTTTCTGCCACATGGGGCGGGAAATCCCGACCGGAATGATCTTGATGCCGATATTTTCCATGTCATCGGTAAACTTGCTGGCCACCCGCTCATCATAGCTGTCCCCCTGCCGGTAGCAGAGCCGGAAACTACCGGTTCCTCCGGGCAGGTCGATGGCGGCCAATGTCGCTCTGGCTTCGGCCGGGGAATAACGCCGCTTCGGCTTGCCGTCACCGGTATAAGCCCAACTGCCGGAGCGGTAAGGGCCTTCCAGCAATTCCCCGGGAGCGTCCCCGTAAATTGAGAGGGCGTTTTCCCGGTTGAAACCGGTCAGCATCGCTTCCCTGATTCCCAGAGCGGTCAGAGCCGCTTCCTTTTTTGATTTAAGGGATTGCAATCTTTTTATCAGCCGGCCCAGTTCACCGTTTGGGCCGAAATTAAAACCGATAAAATAAAAATTATAGAGGTTTAAATCCGAGGTGTAATGCCTGGGGTCTTCCTCGAAAGCGGCGATCTCGTCCGGGAGCAGGTCAGGAATAATATCGAGGGCGTCTTTGCGGCCGTAATTGAAAAAACAGGCCTGAATCATCCCTTTCCGGTCGTCGTAGCGGTTGAAGGCCACCTCCTGGATGTTTTGTCCGGGATTTTCTTTCCAGCCCCAGTAGTCGTTATTTTTTCTGAATAGTATTGTACGGCTTTTCCGTTTTTTCAGCACATAAGGCCCGGTGCCGACCGGATTAAAGCGGTAGGGGGAGCCTCCCGGCCCTTCCCTTTTCCAGTAACGGGAATCGGGGTTGAACTTGACCAGCTTGAAACCGAAAAACCTCCTGGGGTTGAAAGCCGGATGATTCAAACCGATCTGCACCAGAAAGGGATTGATGACTTTTATGGCCGGAACCTTCGGATGAGAGCCTTCGGCCGGACGATCATTGAGATAGGCGCACAGCAGCTCGTCTTTGGGGGAAGTCCGGGGATTGCGGATAATATCCATGGTATATTTGACATCCTCGGCCGTAAACAGGCTTTTCATGCCGTCCGGTTTCTTCCACATCACCCGTTTCCGGAGTTTAAAACGCCAGTCGAGGGAAAACCCGCTTTTGTTCCCGGCATCATCCACCGGCCAGAACTCTTCGGCCAGGGCCGGGATATCCCGGTAGGTCAGGTTCCCCGCTCATCCTCTCCGTAACTTTTTCTGACCAGCCCTTCATATATCAGGCTG
>JBHHXV010000275.1:0-2871 GCA_046757225.1 bacterium | reverse complement strand
AGCGTGGTCTTGCCTGAGCCGTTGGGGCCGATAATCCCCACATAATCGCCCTGGCAGAGTTCAAAATTCACCGATTCCAGCACAACGGTCTTATTATAGCCGAGGTCCGCTCCGGAAAAGCTGACGAGAGGCCGGGTCTTTTCCATCTCTTATTTCGATTTTTTTAAGGTTTTTACCATCCTGGTAATAATATCGTTTAAATTGTCCAGATACTTGTCTATTCCCTTGATTCCCCCGGTGTAATTGGCCACCCGCAAAACCTTGGCCCCGGTGTTCTGGGAGACGAAATCGACCGACAGGTAATAATAAGGCTCAATAAGAAGTATTCTTACTTTTTCCTTCCTCATTTTTTTGATGAGTCTGGCTACGTGGGCGGGGGAGGGGGGCACTCCGGGAACCGGCTCCATATTCCCCAGCACCTTCAGGTCGAAGGAGTTGGCCAGGTAAACCCAGCTTCGGTGATATCCCACCACATAGGTGCCTTTAAAGGGAGCCATCATCTCTTTTAACCGCTTGAACTCAGCCTCCACCTTTTTGACATAAGAGTCCCGGTTCTGTTGGAAATAAGCCTGGTCTTTCGGAGAAAACTCGGTCAGTTTCCTGGTGATATTATCGATCGCGGTTTTGACGTTTTCCCGGTCATACCAGTAATGAGGATTGCCGAAAGGGTGAACGTCCCCCTGATCTCCCTGGATCCGGCGGGTGGGCACCTGCACCGGTTTCACCCCTACCGAGCAGTCCAGATACCCCTTGCGCCCGAACCGGATATTCCGGTTGCGGGAGGCGTCTATGAGCGCCTTTACCCAGACATCGGCGTTCATCCCCAGGATAGCCAGGATATCGGCCTTTTTCACCTTCATCACGTGGCTGGGCCGGGGCTCGAAAAAATGCAGGTCGTATTTGCCGAAAGAGAGGGATTGCACCTTGACCTTGTCGCCTCCCACCTGTTTCACGAAATCGGCCAGCTCCAGGGTGGTGGTCACCACCTTGATCCGGTGATCGGTCAGGCTGTCGAACCAGCCGGCCCGGGCCGGGCCGGCAACCCCCAGTATAAGCAAGAGGGAGAGATAAAACCTTATTTTCATAATTTAGGGTACCTGGAAAAATGAGAATTTTCGTTCAAGATCAAGGCGCCCTTTAGTTTGCCAGCCGGTGCGAGTGAGGCCCGATTCCCCAGACGATCTGCAAAAAGAATTCGTCATATTTGTTGTTTCCCGGTTCGTAGCGTATCCGGTACTGCCCTCTTAAATAGGTGGTTTCCGTAAAATTGTAGGTAAGAAAGGCGGAGCCGCCGGTGGAATGACTGCTGCCGCTGTCGGAAAACTCCGCCCAGTCGAACCGCCCCCCGAAATCCCAGTAGGCGTTCCAGGAAAACTTGGCCTGCGAATACCCCCCTGAACTTTTGATGTGTAAGAGGGTATTATCATATATGATGTATTCATTCTTTAAACTCAAGGATTTAAAGGAATCGGGAATCCGGTATTTATAGCTGGCTCCCAGGGAGTGCATCTTGAGATCCTCTCCCTCCTGAACGGCCAGGCTGTAACTGAGGTTCAAGTCCATGCTGTTGTCCCCGGAGGGGATATTGAGGAAGGAACGGGCTATCAGCATGTTATCATCAACCGGCAGGGGGTCTTCCCCGGGCGGTTCCTCTTCCCCTTCGTGTTCGCCCTCGTGGAGGTTCAGGGGGCGGCCGTTCAGATAATTCGCTTCGATCATCCAGTAAAGATCGAGCGGGTTGGGGATTAAAGCGGTAACCTGAACGCCGTCGTCTATCCAGGAATGATTGCCGAAAAAATGCTCCAGCACCAGCGGCTGATCAACCGTGGAGCGGTGATGCTGGTGAATCTTGTTCATCTCCCCGAACTCCACGAACATCCGGCCCGCCTTGGCGGTCTGGTCCAGAGGCAGATCCAGGAAAGAGATGGTGGCCGCTTCCAGATCAACGCTGGTGTTTACCGTTCTGTCCGCTTCATACTCCTGCTCGAAGGTGGCGTAAAAATCCCCTCTGATACCGGGATAAAGCCATCCCTGTAAAGCGATCTCACCCTCCCTTACCCGGGTTTTGTTCCGGTCGGGTCGGCTTTTGTCATCCGTAAAATAGGCATTGCTGTCCACGATAATGCTGAGATCCGGGTTCATAACCCCCAGGTAAGCGCCGATAGGGAGGTTTTTCTTGCGGGCCATATAGGCTATTTTCTTCTTGTCGGTCATGAAATTGGAGGTCCTTTTACTCATCTGCCGCTCTTCATAAGATGAGATTTTATTCTCCAACTCCCTTATTTTTATCTGGTTTTCTGACATTTCTTCCTTGATTGTTTTTATCTGGTCAGCCGGGGAGGAATCAGCGTAAGACGCTTGAGAAAATAATAAGAGCAAAGAAACTATATATATCGAATGCTTTCTGAACATGGAAACTCCAACATAATTCAGGTTAATCAACTGGTAGATGGAATTATCCTAAAGCCGGAGGAGCTCTATCGCTAATATTGGAAAAGGAGGAATTGGTATAGGCGGGGTTGACGAATAAAGAAAGATCACCGGCGACCCTGGTTATCAGAAAGCTCTGCTGAACGGAAAGCCGGACCCTGCCGTTCCGGGCGAACCGGCATAGCAGACATTTATCACCTCTATGAGGCGGGTGATGATCGTGAAGCGGGTTTTGACAGGGAAACCGGGTGGAGTCCGCCCTTTGAAGGCTGTCGGTAAAAACGCACCCGGAATTCAAGTCAGGCTCTATTTCGTGCCAGGCACCGCCTATAGTCGCCGCTAAAAGGAACAGCCCTAAAATCAGGCTTAATTTGGATTTGTGCTTATAGCCCGGTCTATTCATAAACTTGGCTGACATTTGCCAGACCCCAGAAAATGAAT
>JBHHXV010000274.1:0-2874 GCA_046757225.1 bacterium | reverse complement strand
ATTTGGAGGGTTGGGCGAATTTTACGCAGTAGATGAGTTAAGTTGACAATCCCGGAAATGGGTTATTGCTATATTTAAGAGAGATATTGTTATTAATTAAGCCTAAGTAAGAGTTAGGAATTGCGTTTAGACTTCCTTCTTGGTTACGCCGTCAATTCCCGCTGTCCGTGCTCCCAGGACTGCATTCTCAAAGAGCATCTGGTTAAGGGTTACACGATCAACCAGAAACGTCTGCGGGAGGAGCGCAGTAGAATGATATGCTGACTGATTATCAGGCGAAAGCCGTCAATATGCTGGATTATGGGTTTGAATAACCGGTATTCCTACCATGATCGTAACCCCATAACCCAAGGGAAATAATTTTAGGGCTGTTATAATAATGCAGAGACAAACTTTACATTTTTCGGAACAATCATGGTAGAATAATGATCAGATGGCACAAGGCAATATGCTGGAGTACTGAAAAAGTGGCAAATTTCTCCTGTTTTTTTGGTTGGCCCACATCATGGAGGGCCGCAAGACATCAAAGGCAATAAATTTGACGAAGGTAAAATTACTTCTCCGGGAAACCGATGCCTTTTAAAATCCAACATTATTGATCCTGTCTTTGTTATATTGTTGTCAAAAATATCGATCAAGTATATGATGGATTTGCTGGTTCGTCAAAAATTACCGCTTAAGTTGACAATCCCGACTGAGCTTTGAAATTCCTAAACATTAAAATTTCCAACCCGGCAAAGCCGGAACCAAAAAATAAGAATAACCGCAGAGGTCGCAGAGGAAGGTCGCAGAGGAAAAGAAATTTATAATTCTCTGCGGTGAATAAAAATATTGGGACCGTTTTGCGTTCAATATTTTTTCTAAGAGACTAAGAGACTAGGCCTCATCCAAGACTTCGCTTGTAAGAGGAGGCCCCCTTCGGGGCAGTTGATTTTTGATGTTATTTATCTTACCGTTGCATAACTGTGTGCAAGGGGGAGATAAACAATCGATGATATCGGACGAATTTAGTGAATACTATCGGGAGGTTTTGGATACTTCTTATGATTGTACAGACCGTATTGTTCTCAATGCCTATTTTGCTTTGGGGCAATCCCCGGGAGGTTTTCGGACCTGGTGGCGGGAGTTAATGGGCAGCGATGACAATCTTGACAACACCAATTTGATGCGTTTTGCCGGAAGATTTGCCCGCCGCATTCGAGCTTACGCAGAGAAGGAATCGATTCCTTTGATTTATTGTAAAAGCGGTGATCGCAAGCATGATCTTGGCAAAGCATATCTTCCCTCCGATCCGAACTTCAAAGGAGTTTTCTGTATTATGGCCAGCCGGGCACCAGCCCCGGTGTATGATATTCAGAGATTTAAGACAGGAGGTATGAATATAACCAGGAAGACTCCCAGTCCCTGGGTCAACCACTATTCGTTCCATATAATCGACCCCCAATGGGGATGGGTCACCATCAGGCTGATCCCTCATCCTCCTTTCAATGCCATGGTTATTTTAAACGGACATGAATACGTGGCGAAGCAAGCCAGGGAAAAGGAGCTCTCTTTTACCAAAGAAGACAATTGTTTTACCGAGATATCCAACGGCGCAGGCCTGGCCACAATCGCAGATACCATGAAAGTCCCTGACTTTGTAGGGCGTCTGGCACAGGTCTGCGAGCGTTGGATTTATTCGAGTTGTTTATGTTTCGCCCTTACGCTGGAGGAACAGAAAAAGAGTAGGTTCCGTTACAGTTATTCGGTTTATCAGTCTGAATACAGCCGGAACCTGCTGTTTTCTACAGGACGGATGATGGATAAAGTGTTCAACGGTGTAATCGACCGGACCAGATCCGCACTCGATTTGAAAACTATCAAAACAATTTTCGGTTATAAGCAGCGGCCTGGCAAGCGAAAAACGGGCAAACCGCCTCGGTTTGAGGTGGTGGTCGAGAAACCTGACTATGGTCTGACGGTGTTGCGGATTCATTTCGCCAGTCTTACCGTCAAGATTTACAGCAAAGGCGAACGCGTACTGCGAATAGAAGCGGTTTCCCATAACACCAGGTATTTACGGTGTGGCCGAGTTATTGAAAATTTCCCCCGGATTGTGAATGCACTGAAAAAGATACTGGAACGATTTCTTCAGGTATTACGGGCAGCGGATATTTCCTTTCTCGATACCGATGCCCTGGAAAAGTGGCATCTTCCCGGGGTGGTTGGAGCAACCAGAGTTGGTGGTGTGGATATGAATAAACCCCGTTTGCAGGCGGTGATGAAAGCAATAACCGCTCTGTCTACAAATCCCCTGGGATTTACCGCATCCGAGCTGGCAGAAAAGATGAAGGAAAACAGTTCTGATTTTTATGCCGGCTCCTATACTGCCAGAAATGCTTCTTATGATCTGAAGAAACTGCGGGGGAAAAAACTGGTCCGGCTTATAAACCGGTCACGCCGTTATGAGGCTACCCGGGAAGGTCTGCATAGTATGGCGGCATTTATCACTCTACGGGAGAATGTGTTGATGCCTCTGCTGGCCGGTGCTTCGAAAGGCAGAAAAATTACAACGCCACCCAACCAATCTGAAGTTGACCTTCGTTACCAAAACATTCAGCAAGAGATGTTAAAACTCTTTGAAACGGTTGGTATCGCTGCGTAAAGACAACATCGACAAAAAATTGTCGATGAGGAGGCGCTAAGCGCCTTGAGGAATTTTTAAGAGTTTATCCGGGGACGATATTTTTCGTTACCCATGACAGAATGTTCATGACTAATGTAGCGACCAGAATTATTGAGCTCGATCGCGGGAAAATCCTTAATTGGGAATGCGATTACAAAACATTTTTAGAGCGTAAACAGGCAGTGTTGGATAATGAAGCATCCGAGTGG
>JBHHXV010000273.1:0-2898 GCA_046757225.1 bacterium | reverse complement strand
ATTTTCAACAACATATCATCTGCTTTGCTATGATTCCCGAATTATTCGGGTTAAGATTAGCAGAAAGAGATCTAATTATAAGAAAACTTCATTAATCTTCGTTTTCAACCACAGCAGCCAGGGAAACCTCCGAAGATAAACCCGCATATCTTCATAAATCCGCCAGGCCTTATACCGCATCCGGCCAGACAAACCCCGGTCATAAAGATCGACTTCCCTGAGAATCTGCTTCACCCGGGGAACATATCCATAAATATCGTTCATTCTCTGCCACAACACCCTTGCTTCTTTCTGCGCCCCCGAACGCAGCAGCAGGTCAAACCAAAGACTCAAATGATTAAAGAAATAAGTAAAACACATGGCCGGCGGAAAATCACAAAGCCAATTCAGGTCGCCTTTTTTAATCGGTTCTCTTTCATGATACAACTGGTCAATCCATAAACTTCGCAAAGCCTGTTCCCGGAAACTGCCGGCCGCCCATTCCTTGAGTTTTTCCAGCTGGTTGCGGTCGGAGCGGTAAAGAATCAGATCCCTCAAGGCCGTACGAATTTCCGGCAGATGGCTGACGCGGTGGGCAGAGATGGAATCCAGGGCTTGAGGCCGGCTGACCCTGAACGCCTGGTATAAACCCAGTTCCAGCCACTGTTGTTCCGGTTCCGGATCGACGATGCCGGCGGCGGCGATCTGGTCGATACGCTTACAGGTAAGCCGGCAGGCTTCCCGGGGAGAAAAAGGAATGTGCAGCCGGCGGAACTCGGCATAGAATTTCCGGGGGTCCGGCTCTGTTTCCAGCTGTTTGACTATCTCGGTAAGCTCTTCCGGTTCCCTGGCGATAAACCGGTCGAGTGAGCCATGAAAAGGAGAACGGATTCCGGTGGACAGAATCACCACCGGCAGTTCCTGCACCAGGGCCTCCAGAACCACTTGAGAAACCCCCCTGTTCAATAACAGATCGGCGGACTCAAGCAGTGCCTTGGTAGGCATGGTTCCATCCAGGACAACCGCCCCGGGGGCCTGCCCGTTAATAAAAGATTTGATTATTTCCTGCTTTTCAATCGGGTGGGGCTTGATAACAAATTGATATTCCGGTGGCAGCCCTTCCCCAGCCAGAATCAACTGTCTTTTCAAGGAATCGAAGTTTTCATCCGCGTACCCGATACCATTCAAGGTCAAAGCCGCCACCGGTCTATCAGGGTCCAGCCCTAAACTTTTCTTTGCCTGCAGTTTTTGCGGCTTATCCACCTTTCCCACTCTTCCCGAATAAAACGGCCAGCCGGTTACCCGGACTCGATGTTCGGGGACACCCGCCTGAATGATTTCTCTTTTTTCAAATTCCGAAGCGGCCAGGATATGATCGGCCGGATAAATGAAGTTTCTGTGGGCGTTCATGAGATATTTATTCATCACCATCTGATTGGATTCTTCGATGGCAATGGTCGGGATTCCATGTTCAAGGCCGTATTTAAGCAGATTAAGCGGCGCGTTACGCAATTGAATCACCGAAAAGATAAGGGCGCGCGGATCCATGGAGGTCAGGTCAGCGGGCACCTGGTAATTTCTAAAAGCCATTCTCTCAAACGGCAGCTTTTTCAGTTCCTGAAGAACCAGCGGGCTTTCCGGTTGGTAAAGAACCAGGAAAGCCCAATCCGGCATCGCTTCGGCAATAAGCTGTAAATTACGCAGGTGTACGATACTGACCACGTAATAGACGATAACCCCCCTCATCTATACATCACCAGCCTGATCTTTTCAAATTCCCGTTCAATCGGAACGGCGGTCTCTATCCCCAGGTTTACTTTTGAAGACAAAACCTGACTTCTCGGACGGGGAACCTTCAGGCGGGCATCCCCCATTTTACCCGGTCTTACCGTCTCCGGGGAAGCCCCGAATATCTTGACCAGCCGGCACAGGAAATCATATTTGGTGATTCCCGGAGCGCTGTATAAATGGACAATCCGGTTATCCACCGATTGTATCCGCATCAACTTCTCCGCCAGGGTGCCGACGGTCAAGGGACTGAACCGGCAGTCAGTCCAGCCGGTAACCGGCCGGTTTTCCCGGATCTGCTGCTCCAGCCAGCCGATCAGCCCCTTTCTTCGCAGAGGATGATGACCGACCGGGCAGCAGCGGACGATTATCCAGCTTTTGCTGAGGGAACGGATCACCCCCTCGGCCAGCATCTTGGACCGGCCATAGACATTAACCGGAGAGGGCAAAGTATCTTCGTAATTTTTCCCCTCACTCCGGCCGAAAATCCCGTCGGAAGAGATGAAAATCAATTTGCCGCCGACCTGATTACAGGCGTCGATCAAAGCAAACAATCCTGTTTCGACCGGCTTATAGACCCTTTCCGGATATTTTTCACAAATATCCACGCTGGTTTCAGAGGCTAAATGGTAGACAATATCCGGCTTGAATTCCCTTACCAGGTTCCCGACTTCCGGCCCGGCCAAATCCAGGCGCACGGTTCGGAATTCATCGACAGTCAGCTTAAAGCTCCGCCAACTGCCTACCACCTCATTGTGGGGGTCCCGGGCAATCATGCCGGCTAATCTCAATCCCAGCAGCCCGCTGGCGCCTATAACCAGATATTTTTTGTCGCTCATCAGTAAGGTGGCATCAGTTTGATAGCAGAAGATCCCTGAACCGGTCGATAGCTTTTCCGTCCCGAAAAGGGTCCATAAGAGGGGAATCCTGGGGAAAAGGGTTTTTGTAAGTACCCGGTTTCATCTCTTTTATTTCCACAACCCTGGTTTTCAATTCGTCATACGTATGGGTGGTTACCCCCGCCACTTTCCCGTAAGGGGTATCCCGGTAAAGACCGGAAGGATCATGCCAGACTGCCGGCTTGTTTACGCTTAAAGCCTCAAAGGTGGTGGAGGTCAAGGGAAAGGAAAC
>JBHHXV010000272.1:0-2915 GCA_046757225.1 bacterium | reverse complement strand
GCTCCCGCCGGCTGCCGCTTACCTTCAAGCTGTATGACCTGTTCTCGGTGCTGCCGGTGCGGGATCATTACTACCAGCCGGTCTTCCGGGTGTCCGACGTTCCCGAGGATGTCTGGACCAGGGAAAATCCCCTGCGGGGAGTGGATATGAACATAGACGCTCAACTATCCGTACTGAAAGAGTTTGATTACAACCAGGAAATAGAATCGCTTCCTCCCAGATATTCGAAAGAGGTGGAAGAAAAACTCGGTTTTTATTTTAATAACGAGACCTTCGGCAGCGGGGACGCGGAGATCTTTCATAATATCCTGAGGCGCTTCCAGCCGAAAAAGTTGATAGAAATAGGCGCGGGATTTTCCACCAGGCTGGCCAGACAGGCGTTGGAACGGAACCGGGACGAGGGGGCTTTATGCGAGCATATATGTATCGAGCCATTTGAGCAGCCCTGGCTGGAAAAGCTGGGCCCCAGGATAATCAGGGCGCGGGTGGAATCTTTGCCGCTTTCCACTTTCGAAAATCTGGAAAAGAACGACATCCTGTTTATCGATTCCTCCCATATCGTTCGCACCGGCGGGGATGTGCTCTTCGAATACCTCGAACTGCTGCCCACTTTAAAGAGCGGGGTGCTGGTTCATGTGCACGATATCTTTCTGCCGTTTGAGTACAAGCGCGAGTGGGTGGTAGAGCGGAAATTCTTCTGGACAGAGCAGTATCTGTTGCAGGCCTTTCTGGCTTTCAATGCCGACTTTGAGGTGTTCCTGTCATTGAATTATCTGGCGAACCGTCACCGAAATGAACTGGAAAAGGCTTGTCCGGTATTTTCCCGGCTGGGTGAGCGGTCTCCCGCTCCCGGTTCTTTCTGGATACGGAGGAAATAACTATGGAATACCGGGCCTGGTTTCAATGTATTGACGGTTGTGACGGTCAATACGGACTGAACACGGTCATTTACCGCTGTCCCAGGTGCGGAAACCTGTTGGAGGTGGTTCACGATATTGACCGCTTGAAAGACCGGAGCGCCGCTTCCTGGATTGAGCTGCTGGAGCATCGCTATAAGCGTTCGGAGTGGCCTTACGGCAGTTCGATCTGGGGTAAAAAGGAGCTGGTCTGCCCCTCTATTGACGAGGATAATATTGTTTCCACCTACGAGGGGGGAAGCAACATGTTCTGGGCGGAGCGCCTGGGCAAAGCCCTGGGGGTGCCCGATCTCTGGGTGAAGCAGTGCGGAAACAATCATACCGGTTCCTTCAAGGATCTGGGCATGACTGTCCTGGTTTCCATGGTGAAACAGATGAGGTCCGAGGGAAAGGATATTCCGGCGGTAGCCTGCGCTTCCACGGGCGACACCTCGGCCGCTTTAGCCGCTTATTGCGCCATTGCCGGTATCCAGGCGATCGTTTTCCTGCCCAGGGGTAAAATATCCGCTACCCAGATGGTGCAGCCGGTCGCCAACGGAGCCCTGACCATTTCCATTGAAACCGATTTTGACGGCTGTATGAAGCTGGTGCAGGAGGTCTGCCAGAAAAACAACATCTATCTGGCCAACTCCATGAATTCCCTTAGAATCGAGGGGCAGAAAACCATCGGTATGGAGATGGTTCAGCAATTCAACTGGAAGATTCCCGACACCATTATTATCCCCGGAGGAAACCTGGGCAATGTAACCGCTTTAGGCAAGGGGCTGCTGATGTTGCGGGATCTGGAGATTATCGGCAAGCTCCCCCGGATTGTCTGCGCCCAGGCGGAAAACGCCAACCCGCTTTACCGGAGCTATCTCAAAAACTTCGAGGAATTCGCTCCCCTCCGGGCAAAAAAGACCCTGGCCAGCGCCATCCAGATCGGCAACCCGGTCAGCTATCGAAAAGCGGTCAACATATTAAAACAATTTGAAGGAATAGTAGAGCAGGCTTCGGAGAATGAATTGGCTAACGCCGCGGCGGCAGCCGACCGCACCGGTCTTCTCTGCTGTCCCCATACGGGGGTGGCTCTGGCGGTTTTATTCAAGCTGGTAAAGAAGAAAATCATTAAAAAAGATGAAACCGTGGTGGTTATTTCTACGGCTAATGGCTTGAAATTTTCCGAATTTCAACGTCAATATCATTTAGGAGAGCTTTCTGAAGTCAACTCTGGTTTTGCCAATCACCCGGTAGTGGTTCCCGCTGACTACGACAAGGTCAGGGATACTGTGCTGCGGGAACTGGATTGCAGGTATCAGGTTCTCGAACAGGAGATTTCCCGTGTCCTGGAAAAGGAAGGACCATTATTTTCATAAGGCCAGGCAGGAGAATCTCCGGGCCCGTTCGGTCTATAAGCTGGAGGAGATTGACAGAAAATTCCGCTTAATCAAAAAAGGCGGCCGGGTTCTGGATCTGGGGTGCGCTCCCGGTTCCTGGTCTCAATACGCTCTTTCCCGGGTAGGGGATTCCGGAAAAGTGGTCGGTGTCGACCGGAATGGGATTGCCGATTTAGCAGGAGATAACTTCGCTTTTATCCAGGGGAATCTTTCGGAGAAGACAACCCGGGTTGCTTTGACCCAAGACGCCCCTTACCACTGCGTTTTGAGCGATATGGCTCCCGATACATCCGGGACCAGGTTCGTGGATCAGGCCCGCTCCCTGGAATTATGCGAGCTGGCGGCGGAAATAGCCGGGCGCTGTTTAACGCCCGGCGGAGATTTTCTTTGTAAACAGTTTTTCGGGCCTGATTCTCAGGCCTTTATCAACCGCCTGAAGAAAAATTATCAAAACGTTATCATAGTCAAGCCCAAGGCCACCCGAACGGAAAGCGGGGAAATCTATCTGGTAGCCAGGAGCCTGTCGGACTCAGGACAAATGCGAAAAATGGGGCAGTAGAACAATTCAAGAGGGATTGTCAACTTAACCGGAGTTTTTGACGAAACAGCAAATCCATCATAT
>JBHHXV010000271.1:0-3109 GCA_046757225.1 bacterium | reverse complement strand
GGTGTTAGTGAAATCCGACAAAGCCAGCTACAATAACCAGAAAAAACTTTCCATTTACCAGGGAAGCGTGGAAATTACCAAGGGGCCGGGCCGGATGAAAGCCGACCGGATTGAGGGGATAAATGACGACTCTGGCCAGGGATTCAAGAGCATAGCCGCTACCGGCAGCGTAGTCTTTGACATAGAAGAGAAACAAGGGTGCGCTCAAAGGGTCTATTATTACGGGGGGTCCGCGGTGCTTCCTAAGGAGAAAAAAGAGGAAAAACCGGATAGTGCCAAACGACTGCATCTGTTTGAAAAGATGGTGAAAAAAATTCTTCCTCTTCCAGCCGAAGATTTTGAACGGATGATCATGGAGATAAACCCCAAGATCGCTCAAGAGGGGAACCTGGTGCTGGGAGACTGGATGCGCTATATCAGGTTGCTGGACGTCCTGGAGGTGTACGGCAATGTTTTTGTTCACTATCGCTCAACTGCCCGGGATAAAGACCGGAAACGTTCCCGGACAGGGAAGAAAGCCGATACAGGCAAAAAACCGAAAGGAAAAGAAGTCTCTACTTATATATACGCTGACAACGCGATTTTTTATCGATCTGTTCACCAGGTGTTTTTCTATGGTAAAATAAAGGTATACAGAGAAGGGATGACCTTGCGGGCCAAACGGATGACCGCCTACCTGGACGAAGGGATGAAAAAGCTTGACCGGCTGGTGGCTGACCGGAACGTTGACGTCCGCTGGGAAAACCGGCACCTGACCGCCGGGAAAGGGGTTTTCTACGAACGGAAACAGAAACTGGTGCTTACTGATCACCCGGTGGCGGTCCAAGGCAGAAGTAAAATGACCGGCTTCAAAATGGTCTATGACCTGGCCAATGATCTGGTTACCGTGCAAAAGGCTTATTCCACGATTAATCCGAAAGATTTCAACAAGAGGAAATCAGCCGGCGGTAATCAGTCGGAAAGGAAATAAGACTGATGGCTGTGTTGGACGCCAGCGGACTGGAAAAGAGTTACAAACGGCGCAAGGTGGTGGACGGAGTCGATCTCAAGGTGGAGACCGGCGAGGTGGTGGGGCTTCTGGGCCCGAACGGAGCCGGCAAAACCACCACCTTTTATATGGTGATCGGCATTATCAGACCGGCCAGCGGTTCAGTACGGCTGGATAACCGGGAGATCACCGATCTGCCGATGTATGAGCGGGCCCGGCTGGGAATCGGGTATCTTCCCCAGGAGGAGTCGATTTTTCGGAAACTCACGGTTCAGGAAAATATCCGGATTATTCTGGAAGCCAAGGGTTTAACCAGGAAAGAGCAGGACCGGGAACTGGAAAGGTCATTGAAAGAGCTGGGGCTGCTTAAACTGGCCCAAAGCAAGGCCTATACCCTCTCGGGCGGGGAACGGAGACGGCTGGAGATTACCAGACTTTTGATTTCCAAACCGAGATTCATCCTCTTTGACGAGCCCTTTACCGGTATCGATCCCAAGGTGGTCGCCGATATTCAGAATATAGTCTGTGACCTGAAGAACCGCGGGATCGGGGTCTTGATCACTGACCACAGCGTCCGGGAAATGTTGGAGATCACCGACCGCTCCTATATTATGTATGAAGGTAAGATTTTACTGCATGGAACCCCGAAAGAGCTGGTAAACAGTGAAACGGTGAAGAAATTGTACCTGGGCGAGCAATTTAGGCTTTAACAGAAGATATTAAGATGGATGGTCTGGATTTAAGGGTCGGGCTGAGACAAACCCAGAAGCTGTTGATGACTCCGGTGCTGCAGCAGGCGATAAAATTGCTGCAGCTTTCCAAACTGGATCTGCAGGAGCTGGTTCAGCAGGAGGTGGAAACCAACCCGGTGTTGGAAGAGGTTTCCGCTTCCTCGGAAGCTTCCCCGGGAAACGGGCAGGATAACGGTTCCCTGAGCCATGAAGCGGAATCGCCGGAAATCAAGATAGGCGATTATCCGGACAGCTTCGATTGGAAAGCCTTTTTTAATGACGAGTCGGAATCTTCCTTTAAAAGGGAATACCAGGGCTCGAACGGGGAAGAACAAAACTTTTCCTGGGAAAGTATCCTTACCAGCCTCCCCTCTCTGGGCGATCATCTGATCTGGCAACTGCGTCTCTCCAATATCACCGATCAGGAGTTTGCCGTCGGTGAGCAATTGATCCACAATATCGATGAGAACGGCTATTTGAAAGCGACCTTAGCCGAGCTGGCCGAGATGGTCGGAACCGATTGCTGTGAAGTGGAAAAGATGCTGGGTATTATCAAGACCTTTGATCCGGCCGGAGTAGGAGCCGGAAATCTCAAGGAATGCCTGTTACTGCAATTGGATAAGGAGGAAGATAAAGATCTCCTGAGGGCTGTTATCAATAATCACCTGAGTGATCTTGAAACCAGGAAATACAAGTCTCTTGCCAGAAAACTCAAGGTTTCCGAGGATAAAACCAGGCTGCTTTGCGATAGTATCCGCCGGCTGGACCCCAAGCCGGGGCTGAAGTATAGCTCTGAATACAGTTTTTATGTCATTCCCGATGTCTACGTATACAAATTGGATAACGAATACATTATTTCGGTTAATGACGAGGGTATCCCCCGCCTCCGGATCAGCAATCTGTATAAAAAACTGTTACAATCCGGTGACCCGGGTAAAGGGGTCACCAAGAACTATATTGAGGAAAAGATGCGTTCGGCCCTCTGGCTGATTAAGAATATCAACCAGCGCCAATCAACCTTGTACCGGGTAACCAAAAGCATCGTAAACCACCAGAGGGATTTCTTTGATCATGGCATTGATTTCTTGAAACCTCTTACTTTAAGGGAAATCGCCGATAACATCGGTATGCACGAGTCCACAATCAGCCGGGTAACCAGCAATAAATACATGCATTCACCCAGGGGAACCTTTGAATTGAAATACTTTTTTCACAGTGGGCTGGAGACCGCTGCCGGTGTGTCGATTTCCTCTTTAAGGATAAAAGAGGAAATCAAGAAGCTGATCAGGAATGAAGATTCCCGAAAGCCTCTAACGGACGATCATATATGTGAGAAATTAAATGAACGGGGAGTGACTATTGCCCGCAGGACGGTGACAAAGTATCGTCA
>JBHHXV010000270.1:0-3111 GCA_046757225.1 bacterium | reverse complement strand
GAAATGCTTTTCGTTATTAGTTACCAGAATGAAATTGTTGGCCACACATATGGAGGCAATCAGCAAATCAAATTCGTCGATTATGTTTCCCTGCTTGCGAAGAGCGGTTTTAAGTTTTCCGTATTCTTCCAGACTGTCGGTATCCAGATTGACGATCTGGATTTCAGAAACAAACTTCTGGAGGGTGTCGAGATTATGTTCCACCCGTTCAGAATTGTAAGCGCCGAAATAGAGTTCAGCCAGGTTGATTGTGGAGATCAGAATGTCATCAGGTGCGAGGGCGGACAGTCTTTGCTGAACACTTTTTTCGCCTTTAAACCAGGCAATACAGATGTTGGTATCGAGTAAATATTTCACCATTCAATGTTCTTTTGAGAGAAGACCCGGGCATTGGAGATTTCATCCATGATTTCCCTGGCAGTGCGAGTGTCTTCCCAGGCACCGCACGTACTGAGAAACTTTTTTGAAAAGGATTTCCTGGATAACCGTCTTTTCTTGGTCAACTCAACTCTGAGTGAATGGAGAATATGATATACCGACTCAAAACTATCTTCGGGTAGCTGGTTGATTTCGTCAATCAATTTGTTTTTAAGGTTGTTTTTAGGGAACATTCTTCACCTCCATCTAAAAGTTAGGATAGCAGTAAGACAGTTAAAAAGCAAGGTTTAGCAAACGGTTGTGAGATTGCCTTAACAACGATACGGCAAGTTTTCGGAAAACGGAAAAAAACAGTCATATTTGTGAGAAGAAATCGGATGCAAGTGACTGATAACTTTAAGGTGGGAATGAGCAAAACGTCATATTTGATGGAAAATATGCACTTTCCCTTCCCGGTGGAAAGTAGGTACACGGGCACAAAGGTTTTAAAGTGCTTCCAGGGAGTCGATCAACTGCCCGGGATTAAGGTGGGTATAAACAAGGGTGCTGGTTATTGAACGGTGGCCGAGGGCTTGCTGGACCACCAGGAGGTTGTTGGATTTCTCGTACAGGGTTGAGGCAAAGGTATGACGAATGGAGTGCACGGTGAGTTTTTTATCGATCCCGCTCTTGCGCAGCCACTGTTCGAAGGACCGCTGTACCTGCCGGACTGAGATGCGCTGCTTGCGGGAACTGAGAAACAGAGCCGGGGAATCGGTCGGAACCTTCCGGCGGTGCTTGAGATATTGCTCCAGGGTACTCCGGGCTCGGGTGTTTAAAACCTTTGTCACCTCCTGGCCACCTTTTACGGTAACGGTAAGACGTTTCTCCGGCAGATTGATGTTGGCGATATCCAGGCTTACCAGTTCCCGGACCCGTAAGCCGGTATTAAGCAGCAGGAGGTATATGACCCGGTCGCGGGAAGCCCGCTGGCCTTTGGTAGTGACCAGGGTTTTTAACAGCCGCTTCTGTTCGACCGGAGTGAGAATGTCAGGAGCGGGTCTCTGGTAAAACTTGATCCTGATACCGGCAGCCGGATTGCCGGGAATAATTCCGGAATTAAAAAGCCAACCGAAAAAGGCTTTGACCGAGGTTTTGATTTTGTTAACCGATCCTTTCGAGCGGGGTAAGCCTCCCGGTTTCTTGAGCACCAGCTCCGAGGCCAGAAACTCATGTAAGCGACCGGTCGGAATGGATGCTACTTCGGTATCGTTCCCTAGGTGGCCTTGAAATAACTGGAGGTCATGGAGATAAGAGCCGATAGTATGAGGCGAACGAGAGTCAGCCTTGAGGTATATTTCAAAGTCGTGGATAGCTTGAGAAAATTTCATGGTTACGGTTTCCATGTACCACGAGAGAAGCAGCCCGGTATCGAGCTGCTCTCTCCTGGGGTTGGTTAGGATTGGGAAGCCGCTTGATCGGTTTCGCTGACCTCCAGCTGGGGAGTTTCAGTTTTGGTTGAGCGCTTCCGGCTGCGGGCATGTTCCATTTCGCTTTTCGGGACCTGCAGAGTATCGACGAAACCCTGAGCCAGGGCGAATTCGAGGCACTGACGGAAGACTCGCTTAATCTGTTTTACCGTGGCTTCGGCTCTGGGAGCGCCGGTTTTCGGATTTTTGTTGACTAAATCTGAGGCGTAGAATTTTCCGGTGTGGAGTACCAGTATTGAGGTTAGCTTTTTCTCATTGCCGAAATACTCGAGGGCTACGCCCAGGCAGCGTTCGTAGATTTTTACGCTCGATTCTTTGGTCTTACTCTGGTGGAGCGAGTCCAGGTACTCGGTAACGGTGGTGAACAGGGTTTTCGATTGGTCAGACATGATGTTTCCTCCTTATGAAGGGTTTGTGGTGTGGGCATTGCCCGGTTAATAAGTAATTTTTTCATCTTTGGTCACCTTGAGCGTAGCACCGCCGTGCTCCGAGAGCTGGCAGAAGGTAAATTTCCCGACCAGCTCGAAAAACTTGGCCTGGGCTTGGGAAAACCGATCAAGCCCTTCAAATTTCCAGGTTTTCGTGATTGGTTTAAATTTTTTCTCTTTGAGGCTGGCGCAGGCCACCGTTTGGGTTACCTTGTAGGTGTGAGGCAGGTTGCTTATCAGGTCGCTGCGACTCATTTCAATCTGTTCCGGAGTATAGGGGACTACCGGTCTGGCGATAAGAGTAATGGTTTCGACCTGCTCCCGGCTGGTGCCTTTGGCTTGTTTGAGGATTTCGCCTTGGTACATGTGCTTACTCCTTAATTTGAGGGGCTTGATTACATTTGGAATTTAGCTTGGATTCGAGGTGAAATCAAGTCAATTCGGTAATAAATTCAACTATTTCTCATGGAAGATTTAAGCGATAAAGAAAGAAAGAAAGAAACTGGCCGGGAAATACCGCAGTCCGGTGGTCTGGGGGGAGGCGTTTTTGTATAACCGGGACGGCAGCCCGAGGAAGTATTGGCCTCATCAGATAGAAGACCTGGAGTGTAAGGACCGGAACATCATTCACCTGGACGGCCGGGACACCGGCAAGACGGTCAATCTTACCAGCCTGATTCTGCACTTTGCCTTTACGAATATCGGTAAAGCTGTTCTGGTTGCCGCTCCGCATCAGGGACACCTGGACTCGATCATCGAGGAGATAGAATTCCAGATCGATACCAACCCGGATATCCAGGCCAGCCTGGCCCTTACCGCCCAGGGGAGGCCGAAGA
>JBHHXV010000269.1:0-3116 GCA_046757225.1 bacterium | reverse complement strand
TCATCCGGAACAATGTCCTTGAGGGAGTTTCCCTCTTTGGAGCCGATCTCCATTTCCAGAGAGCTGGTTGTCTGGGTAACTTCTCTCAAGGTATTTATCTGATTGGTGGTAAGAGACATCTTTTCCGCCACCTCCTCGGGGGTCGGGTCCCTTCCCAGTTTCTGCCCCAGTTCCTGGAGCACCTTGAGAAAACGGTTCACCTTTTCCGAAACATTTACCGGCAGGCAGATAGTCCTTCCCTGTTTGGAAAGCGCCCTTACGATCGCCTGTTTGATCCACCAGGTGGCGTACGTGCTGAACCGGTAACCCATTTCCGGGCAGAACTTTTCCACTGCCCGGATAAGCCCTAAATTACCCTCTTCGATCAAGTCGGCCAGGGGCAGGCCGCAATTATTATACCTCTTGGCAATACTGACCACTAATCGCAGGTTGCCCTTAATCATCGCTTCCCGGGCTTTTTTGTCCCCTTTGGTTACCGCTGTGGCCAGCCGCAGTTCTTCCTCTCTGGACAGGGTCTGCAACTTGCCGATATCGGAAAAGTAATGATTGACCGGATCGGCCTTTTCACTTATTTTCTCTTCCTTCTTTGAATCTGAAGAAACGGATAAATCACCGTTATTCATAATATCCCCTGGATACCGTTCTATCTTTTGGGAAGATATTTGAGAGGGTTCACCGATACCCGGCCTTTTCTTACCTCAAAGTGGAGATGGGAACCAGTAGCCCGGCCGGTTTTTCCCGCTCTGGCAATCAACTGGCCCTGGTTTACCCAATTCCCTTCGGAAACCAGGTTTTTTGAATTATGAGCGTATACCGTAAACCAGTTTCCGGCGTTCTTGAGAATAATCACTTTACCATAATACCTTAGTTTGTCATCGGAATAAATTACCTTTCCCGCGGCGGCGGCCTTTATTCTGGTTCCGATCTTGACGGCAATATCGATTCCTTTATGACGCTGTTTGTTTTTTCTTACTCCGAATCCGGAGGAGATGACCCCTTTCAGCGGCCATTTCAAGGCTATTTTCTTGAGCTTCCTCTTGAGCTGCGGGTGGCGGATTTTTTTAGAGAAAAACCGCCATTTTTTCTTTTTTCTTTTTTTAACAGCCTTCTTTGTCTTGGTTGACTTTATCTCTTTGCCGGAGAGATGTTCTCCTTTTGCGCTTTTTCCGCCAGTGGGAATGAAGATCCTTTGGCCAATGTAAATTTCATCTCTGGAATCAAGCAGATTGGCCACAAATATATCATCAACAGGGACACCGTATAGCCGGGAAAGCTTATTAAGGGTATCGCCCTTTTTAACGGTGTAGTAAATTCCTCCCCTGGATAACAGGCGGCGCTGGAACAAGCGGGAACAGCCAAACAGGAAAAGGGCGATAAGGGAGATAATCCAGATTGTGGGGAAAACCCTCCTTTTCATCGTTATCCGATCATCTTAAATAATTCACTTACCGCCTCTTCAGGATGATTGAACCCAGGAATCCCTTTAATCTTCCAGGTATCGATTCCTACGATCGGTTTGTTTTCCTTTAAAGCGACCGCTATTTCCGAAAGGGTTCCGTATTCTCCTTTTACGGCGATGATTCCCTGGGCCGATTGAACCAGAACAACATTCCGGGCGTGTCCTATTCCGGTGACGACCGGGATGTCAATGTACCTGTTTGCCTGGGAAGCAAGGTTTCCCGGAAGAATTCCGACAGTAAGCCCCCCGGCTTTCCCTGCTCCTCTGGCGGCCGCTTCCATTACCCCTCCCAAGCCTCCGCACAAAAGGATTCCCCCTTGTTCGGCGATCCGTTGCCCCACCTCTTCAGCTACCTGGGCGGTCTCAACCGAGCAGCTGCCTGCGCCGATTACGGCAATTCTTGCTTTTATCACCTGCATAATTTAATGAATTTTAGCATAAATTTACCTTGAAAAGATAGAGAACATGAGAAATTCGAAAGCTAAAAGAAACGCTGCCGCCTCTGGCGACTATCAAGTCAATTTCAACTTTTTTATCGGAAACAGGGCCAAAAAGAAGGGGTTGTGTGGTATATTTACCTGGGTTCCAAGCTTTGTTATGGTTACGAATAGTAGGATTATCATGGACAAGCCTTTAAAAGCTGCGGTAATAGGGGTCGGCTTCCTGGGAAGACACCACGCCCGGATTTACCATGAAATGCCGGGAGTTGAGCTGGCCGGGGTGGTGGATATTGATCGGAAGGCCGCTTCGGATCTGGCCGGGCAATATAACACCACCCCTTACACCGATCATCATCAGGTATTGGGAATAACCGATCTGGTCAGTATCGCGGTTCCCACGGTAGATCATTTTCAGGTCGCCCGGGACTTTCTTGAAGCCGGCGCGGACATTTTACTGGAAAAGCCGATTACCGCCGAGCTTACCGAAGCCCGGGAATTGAACAATCTGGCCCGGAAAAGCGGCAGAATCCTTCAGGTCGGTCACCTGGAGCATTTCAACCCGGCGGTGGTGGCCCTGAAAAAATACGCCCACGCCCCCCGGTTTATCGAGGCTCACCGGATGGGGCCTTTCGTGGGCAGGGGAACCGACGTGGATGTGATCAGGGATTTGATGATTCATGACATAGATATTATCTGCAGCCTGGTCGGTTCCCCGGTGGAGCGGGTAAGCGCGGTCGGTGTTCCGGTCGTTTCCGAGCATATAGATATTGCCAACTGCCGTCTGGAATTCGCCAATGGCTGTGTGGCCAATATAAACTCCAGCCGGGTTTCCTTAAAGAAAATGAGGAAAATAAGGCTGTTCCAGCCGGATATATACCTCTCTCTGGATTATGCCAAGAAGAACCTTACCAGGGTCAGTATAAACGACAAGCAGAAATCGATAGTACCGGGGATCCCTTTCGGCTTTACCAGGAAAAAGACTAAGATCGATACGGCCAGGGAGCCGCTGAAAGCCCAGCTGGAGTCCTTTGTCGCCTGTGCGAGAGACCGGAACAGACCGGTCGTCTCCGGTGAGGAGGGGATAAGGGCCCTGGATATCGCGATCAGGATAAAGGAGGAAATCAATCTGAACCTGAACAAGGGGGTGACGGATGGCCCGTTAGCCCGAATAATTCGGGAATCATAACCAAGCAATCGTTATCTTGTTGAAATCAGAA
>JBHHXV010000268.1:0-3136 GCA_046757225.1 bacterium | reverse complement strand
TTCATTTTCTGGGGTCTGGCAAATGTCAGCCAAGTTTATGAATAGACCGGGTTCAATATTATTCCTCATTTATTGGGCAATACTGGGAACGACTCTCATACCCGGCCCAAGCTCTTCCGAAGGGTTTATAACCACCAGCGCGCCTTTCTCCAGCCCGTTCCTGACAACTGTTATTCCATGAGAACTATACCTGATGCTTACTGGTTTTCTGGTGATTTTCCCATTGATTAACTGGTAAACGTATTTACCGTTCTTATCCTGCATAAGAGTGTCTACCGGAAGCAATTTTACTCCTTTAAGAAGCTCTCCCTGAATTACTACCTTGGCTGACATACCGGGTCGGATTTTTTCCCCGGAATAGGCAAGGAGTATTTTTACTGCTATTTTTCCAGACGATCCCTTGAGATTTTTACTGATCGTATCGATTTTTCCCAGAAAGACCTCTCCTGGAAGATCTTCTAATTTCAATTCCGCCTCTTTTGCCTTTGCCACTATACTATAATTACGTCTGGACAGAAAGAGGTTCGCTTCTAATTTAGAGCTGTCTTCTACCACCGCAACGATCTTTCCCCGCTCAACCTCCTCATCCGCCGCCACTGAAAGCTCAACAATCCGACCGCTTATCCGGCTTCTGATATGAGTAATGCCGTTTATCTCTGATAAAGACCGGTTGGCCGCCAGTTCAATCATCACCTGACCGGCCATTATCTCTTCCCCCTGTTCAACCAACAGCCTGACTACCCGTCCCTGCGCCGTTGACCTTACTTTACCCCTGAAAGAGGCGACAGTGGCAGTGGCTGTCAGTTCCGGAGTCCAGTTCCCTTTTAAAACTCTAACCACCTTGACTCTGGGTAACTGCTCTTGGAAAACCTCTCCGGTTTTCGGGAAAAGGATGGTTCCTTTTTTCGGGGGCTGGCGTAAATCCGGAGGCGCGGAGTCGCAGGCGGCCGCCAAGCCGCAACAGAGTAAAACCAAAACAACCCTTCTCATACGAACAGACCGGGATTAAAAAAAATCGTTGTTAGCCACAATGGTCTCAGAACGCCCCGGGCCGGTAGAAACAAGAGAGATCTCTACCTCCAGAAACTCCTGAATATAATCCAGATACCTGCGGGCATTTTCCGGCAAACCTTCCAAATGTCTGACCGCTTTGACGGAGCTTTGCCACCCGGGAAGCTCCCGGTATACCGGAACGCATTCCTCCAGGCAGATCGACTCAAACGGGAAGTCTGACAGTAGTTCATTCCGATAGCGATATCCGGTACAAACCTTGATGTCGGGTATTTTATCCAGAACATCAAGCTTGGTGAGGGCGATAGTATCAAAACCGTTTAGAATCTTGGCATATTTCAAGACCACCAGATCCAGCCAGCCACACCGACGGGCCCGGCCGGTGGTGGCTCCCACCTCTCTCCCTTCCCTGCCCAGAAAATCTCCGGTTTCATCCAGGCATTCGGTGGGGAAAGGGCCGTTACCCACCCTGGTGGTATAGGCTTTAGTTATCCCCAGAACCCGGTTAATGGAAGTGGGGGGTAAACCGAGACCGTTGCAGGCCCCTCCTGAAATGCAATTGGAGGAGGTCACAAAGGGATAGGTGCCGTGATCGACATCCAGCATGGTCCCCTGCGCTCCCTCAATCAAAACCCGGTCACCGTTTTTGATCGATTCGTGTATGAAAGTCGGACAATCGCAGAAATATCTCTTCAAATGTTCCGCTGCCTCCAGGTATTCATGGTACATCGCCTGGTCAAACTCAGAAGAGGTTTTACCGTTCCGGGAGATTTTCTCGAAAAACCGCCCGTGGTTCGTCAAATCCTCCACCCGAAGCCCCACACGCGAGACCTTGTCGGCATAGGTGGGACCGATCCCCCGGCCGGTAGTGCCTATTTTATGATCCCCTTTGGCTTTTTCATTCTCCTGGTCAGCGGTTTTGTGGTAAGGCATGATAAGATGGGCCTTCCGGCTGATGAACAGCCGTCCGTCCACCTCAATCCCTTTCTGTTTGAGAAGATCGATCTCCTTCAGCAGAGAACAGGGATCGACCGTCACCCCGTTCCCGATCAGACAGCGGGTGCCCTCATGCAGGATACCGGTGGGAATCAGATGCAGGATATATTTTTTCCCGTCCACGAGCACCGTATGCCCGGCGTTATGCCCCCCCTGATACCGGGCCACTACATCCGCCTTCTCGGAAAGGAAATCCACGATCTTTCCCTTCCCCTCGTCCCCCCACTGAGTTCCTACTACTACTAAACTTGGCATTTTTCCTGATTTTCTCTCTTTTTCCTGAAATCTTAAAGTTGATGGCTTCGTAAAAAGTTATCTTCGGTTTTCCGGCTTGTCCCCCAGCCGAAAGTTGTAAGGGCTTCGATATCCTTGTTTAGGCTTGAGACAAGCCGAAACACCAAAAAACCACATTCTTTGTCATTCCAGCGAAAGCTGGAATCCAGTATTTTCAATCAGTCACCGGTAAGATGGATCCCTGCTTCCGCAGGGATGACAACTTTTTACGAGATTGTTTTTATTATCTTATTTACCTTATCCGCTTCCGGCTTGATCCCGATCTCGGTAAAGATCTCAAGAGCTTCTTTCAAATAACCTAAAGCCGTCTCCGGCTGATTTTTCTCCTGATAAACCAGGCCGATATTTCTCAACTGTTCCGCTTCTCCTTTTAGATAACCGATATCCCGGCAGATCGCCAAAGCGTCTTGAAATAATTTGTAAGCCTTCTCCACCTGACCCAAATTCGCATAAGCCAACCCCAGGTTGCCTAATTGATTCCCTTCCCCCCGCCGGTTACCGATTTCCTTGTGAATAGCCAGCGCTTGTTGATAATATTCGAGAGCTTTCTCCACCTGACCCAAAGAAGCATAAGCCGACCCCAAGTTGCCTAATTGATTTCCTTCCCCCTGCCGGTTACCGATTTCCTTGTGAATAGCCAGCGCCTGTTGATAATATTCAAGAGCTTTCTCCACCTGACCCAAAGAAGCATAAGCATTCCCCAGGTTGCCTAATTGATTCCCTTCCCCCCACCGATGACCAATCTCTTTACTGATAACCAGCCCCTGTTGATAATATTCGAGAGCTTTCTCCACCTGACCCAAAGAAGCATAAGCATTCCCCAGGTTGCCTAATT
>JBHHXV010000267.1:0-3175 GCA_046757225.1 bacterium | reverse complement strand
ATCCTGGACGGTAATGAAGGGGTCATCATCATCAATCCTCCCAAGGAGGTTTTTACCAAGTACCTGGAAAAGAAACGGAAATACGTCTATTTCGAGAAGGAACTGCTCAAACTCAAAGATATGCCGGCGGAAACCGTTGACGGCTACCGGGTTGAGCTGCTGGCCAACATCGAGTTTCCCGAAGAGATAAAATCAGTGCTGGAGCACGGGGCCGAAGGGATCGGGCTTTTTCGGACCGAATATCTTTACCTGGACCGGAAAGACCTCCCCGGCGAAGAGGAGCAGTTTGAGGCATATAAATTCGTGGCCCAGAGTTTTAAGGGAAAACAGACGATCATCCGAACCCTGGATTTAGGGGGAGACAAGATCGAGCCGCACCTCAATATCGAAAGCGAAAGCAATCCGGCTCTCGGAGTGAGAGCGATTCGATACGCCTTCAGGCGAAAACCGATTTTCAAGCAGCAGTTGCGGGCTATTCTGAGAGCTGCTCTCCACGGCAACCTTAAAATCATGCTGCCCATGATTTCCGGAATAGCCGAGTTCCGCCAGGCTCAGGAGGTATTGGCGGAAGTGAAAATGGATTTATGGAACCAGGGAATTCCTTATAAAGAAGATGTGGAGGTGGGCTCGATGATCGAAATCCCTTCAGCTGCCGTCACCGCCGATTTACTGGCCAAGGAGGTGGATTTCTTCAGTCTGGGAACCAATGATCTTATTCAATATTCCATGGCTATCGACCGGGGAAACGAACAGGTGGCCTATCTTTATCAGCCCCTGCACCCGGCTATTTTAAGAACCATTAAAACCGTGATAACCGCGGCTCACTCGGAAGGAATCCCGGTGGGGATGTGCGGAGAGATGGCCGGAGATCCCCTGTGCACCTTGATTATGCTGGGGTTGGAAGTGGACGAGTTAAGCATGAACGCCATCTCCATCCCCAATATAAAACAGATAATCCGCTCCGTGAAATATGAGGAAGCGGTGGCTCTGACCAACCATGTCTTCTCCCTTTCCACTTACAAAGAGATTGAAAACTTTGTTACCCACGAAATCTCCCACCGTTTCCCGGAAATTTTCTGTTCCTATAACTGATAGCTGCTTCCATGTCTAACGATAAAACAGTAGATCGTCAGGAGATCGATTTCCCCGGTCTGACTCCAGCGCTCGCTTACCAGCGGATAAGAAACAAAGAGAGTTCATTTTTGCTGGAAAGCGTCCGTTCCGGGGGAAAGACCGGACATTACTCCCTTCTGGGCAGAAACCCGCGTCTGGTCTTCCGCAGCTGGAACGGCTGGATAGAGCTTACCTACCCTGACGGCCGGCGGGAAAAGCGAACCGGGAAACCGATCCGAATCCTGCGCGATTTGTTTAAAGAATATGGCGCTTCAAGAAATATAAGTCAGGAAACCGGGTTTGCCGGAGGAGCGGTCGGTTATTTCAGTTATGACGCCGGCCGCTGGTTTGAAGAGTTGCCTGACCGGCATCCAAATGATCTTGATATTCCGGATTGCTGCTTCATGTTTATTGATCTGGCGGTACAGTTCGATCACCGGAGCGGAACGGTTCAGTTGATATCTCACGGAGATCGGACCGATAAGGAGTTGCTAAGCAGAAGCGACTCTTTGCTTCATGATCTCAAAACCCCCGGAACAAAAACTCAAACCCCGACAGGAAAAAAGCCGGAACTCTCTTCCAACCTTTCCCGGGAGGGGTTTGAGAAAATGGTGGAAAAAGCCCAGGAATACATTCGAGCGGGAGATGTCTTTCAGGTTAACCTTTCACAGCGTTATCAGGCGGCTTTTACCGGCGATTCCTGGAGTTTGTACGAGCGGCTCTGCCGGATAAATCCCTCTCCTTTCGCCTGCTATCTGGATATGAAGGATCTGGTGGTGGTAAGCTGTTCTCCCGAGAGGCTGGTACGGGTGCAGGGAAATCAGGTGGAGACCCGGCCGATCGCCGGCACCCGCCCCCGGGGAGAGGACCGGGAATCGGACAGGAACATGTCAGCCGAATTGCTGTTGAGCGAAAAGGAACGGGCGGAGCATATCATGCTGGTCGACCTGGAGCGCAACGACCTGGGAAGGATCTGCCAATACGGAAGCGTGGAAGTGAACGAGCTGATGGCGGTGGAAGATTATTCCCATGTCTTTCATATCGTTTCCAATGTCCGGGGGGAACTTCGGGAGGGAACGGACTGCTTTGACGTTATCAGGGCGACCTTTCCCGGGGGAACCATCACCGGCGCCCCCAAGATCCGCTGCCTGGAAATCATAGACGAGCTGGAACCGACCCGCCGGGGATTATACACCGGCTCAATCGGTTATCTCAGCTTTTCCGGAGAAATGGATTTAAATATCGTTATCCGCACCTTTGTTATCAAGGATGGCCAGGCATACATTCAGGTCGGCAGCGGCATCGTGGCCGACTCGGACCCGGAAAAAGAGTATCTGGAAACCACTTACAAAGCCCAGGCCCTTATCTCCGCTTTACTAGGCAACACTGCTGATGCCCGCCAGAACAGTTAATGCGCTCTCATGAAAAATATTAGTTTATACCGTCTCTTTTGGGTATTAATCTGGTGTATACTGATAATCGCAGCTTGCAATAACAGGCCGGAGCCGTCTCCCGGTACATCCGGTAAAACGGGCATGGTCTTGATAAAAGGCGGGTGGTTTTACCAGGGGTCGGATCCGGATAAGGAGCCGGTTGTTCCCCGGATCACCTCGGCCGAGTATATCCCCTATGCGGACGAGTCTCCCAGGCATAAGGTTCGGGTGAGTGATTTTTATTTAGACCGCCGGGAAGTTACTTTTAATGAGTTTCGGGAATTCCTGGAGGCCACCGGCTATCCCACCCCCGGCCGCTGGGGAAAGGTGGATTACGCGGTCTGGGGAAAGCTGCCGGTAAAGGCGGTCAGCTGGTATGACGCCAAGTCTTACGCGCTGTGGCGGGGAAAGCGCCTGCCCACTGAAGCCGAATGGGAATACGCGGCCCGGGGGGGAGACGGCCGCCGCTTTCCCTGGGGGAACAAGCCTCTGACCGGGGAGCAGCTGAAATCAGCCGACCGGTTGAGGCTGAAAGGAAAGAGGGTGTCTTTCGATGCCAGTCCCTTTGGCCTGGAGGATATGGGGGGAAGCGTTTCCGAGTGGACTAACAGCTGGTATAAGGCTTATCC
>JBHHXV010000266.1:0-3178 GCA_046757225.1 bacterium | reverse complement strand
CCCTCAAACAGAAAAGAGGAAAATTCCTCGCTTTCCAGAAACTCCTCATTCGACATTTCTTTTATTTTCTTGAAAACAGCCGATTGGACGAAATTGGTCAGGCAGCGGTCGGCGTTGTCAGCGTTATTCCGCCACTCCTGCGGGGAGACCTCGATCTGATAATGGTGCTCAAACAAGGCGCATTGCCTGGGCCTGGTAAGATAATCCCGGCTGCGGGAGGAAGCGAACTCCCGGCGGAGCCGCTTTCTGGTTTCCTCCAGCAACTCAGGCAGCTCGGGGGTATCCAGTTTGCAGCGGCACAGACGGATCAGATCCTCTATCTTTTCATGAACCACTTCCCCTGCCCACATCTGCCGGTTTTTCAACTGCTTCAGCAGATAAATCCGGCGGGTAGCCCCGGGAGCCCCCGAGTTCCATCCTCCCCAACTGGCGTAGTAATGATAGTAGTAGCGTCTTTTACATTCCTGGAACATCTTGTCCCTGGTTCCTGACCAGGAAAAAGCGTTGATAAACTGAGCCATGATTGTTTTTATCCTGGACTATTCATAAAGTTGAGCCACTTTTGCCAGACCTATATCGGAAAAGGCTTCATGCCAACGTCCCCACAAAATTCGTTGGCAAAACAAGTTGAAGGGAAACTGACAAAAAGTGACTATTTTCAACAACATATCATCTGCTTTGCTATGATTCCCGAATTATTCGGGTTATGTATAGGAAATTATAAAAATCGTCTCATTAGTCCGGGCAAAAAAGCAGCCCCCGCTCTCGGCTGAAAGCCGACAGGGGGCGGCGCTGAGATAAAAAGCCCTTCGCATTTTTTGGGTGAACAAGCCTTGTTCTTTATTCGTAAATTACCCCGGGAAAGTAAAGGGAATGCCCTTTTTCATGGTAGAATTTTCGTATCAGCTTGATTATTTCCGGAGCGCTCGAACTGTCTAACAGGTATTGTCCGGAAGCGATTCCCGGAACCACTTCAAACTGACTCTTGGAGGGATTCCTCGCGTACATGGCCTTGGTGGATAAAAAGGCCTCATCATGCTCACTGACAATGAAAAGTATGGGGCATTGAATATTCTTGAGGCTGCTGAAAGTGGGGTCAGGAGAGATCAATACCATTGAGTCGATCATGTATCTGGTGGAAGCGGCCGTCAAGGCCGCCAGTCCACCCATGCCGCTGCCCACCACGGAAACCGGTTTTATCCCGAGGGTTATCTTCAGATAATAACAGGCGGCCAGGAGATCGAAATCCATCCGGCCGGTTCCCATGCTCCCGGGAATCGATTGACCGGTTCCCCGGAAGTTAAGAGCCATAACCACCCCTCCATCCAGGAGCAGAGGCTGGATGAGCGTTCCCCAGTCCCCTTTGTCATTATGGCTGTCATGGGCCAGCACCACCCCGAATTTCCTGGGTCCCTCCAATCCGTAAATATCCGCATAAACCATCCCCTGATCCGAGGTCATAAAGCGGATCTTCTGATATTTTATCCCTTCCTTGGAGAGCTCGGTGTTGCTGGCGCATCCCCAGAAGAAGCTGAAAAACACCGGGATGATTATGAGCCTGAATAATTTGTTAGCTTCCATCTAAAGAGACCTTCCCCAAGGATTGAAGCCCCCCGGAGGGGAACTGTTCAAACCCTTTTATTTTATTTTGTATAACCGTAATATTTGTCTGGTGCCAGAGGTTTACATAGGGCAGTTCTTCTGCCAGGATTGTCTGCACCTGAGCGTAGATCCGTTTCCGTTTTTCCGGGCCGGTTGTCGCTCTTCCCTTCTCAAGCAGCCGGTCGAGCCGGGGATTTTGATAGCGCCCCCGGTTGGCCCCGACCGGCGGCCGGCTGCGGGAATGAAATATATAATAATAGATGTCCGGGTCGGTAATTCCCACCCATTTCAGGGAATACAATTGAAAATTCCCTTTCTTTATATCCGAGAAGAAGGTTCCCCATTCGTAACTTTCGATCTTGACCTCGATTCCTATCCTGGCGAGCTGGCTTTGAATGACCTCGGCAATCAGCCGGCTTTCTTCATTCTGCGAGGTCTTGTAAGTCAGCTTGAACCGGCAGCGGGGACCCTCTCCGTCCGGGTCGGGAAAGCCGGCCTGATCCAATAATTCTTTCGAGAGTTTCGGTTGATAATCAATCCGGGGTAAATTACCGGCGTAAGCCCAGTGATTTCCGGGCAGCAGACTGTCGGCGGCGGTCGCCAGTCCTTTTAAAATATGCTTGATAATCGCTTTCCGGTCGATCCCGCAGGCGATCGCCCGGCGCACCTCCTTGCGGGACAGATATTTATCCTGGAAATTAAACCCCAGATAAGCAAAGGTGGTTCCCGTGTTTATCATGACGGTCAGGGAATGGTTAGAGTTCAACCGCTCCAGCATATCCGGAGGGATAGGGTTCTGGATCAGGTCGATCTCCCCGCGCTCCAATTGCAGAACCCTGACCATATTTTCCGGAACAACCTTAAAAAGAACCCCTTTTAGTTTCGGGGAGCCTTTAAAATATCGCTTGAACGCCGCCAGCTTTACATATTGATCCGCTTTCCCTGAGGTAAAGGTAAAAGGGCCGGTGCCTGAGGGTAAGCCCTTCCTTTCCCTTGAACGACTGGAGACGATGCCGATGCAGAGGTTGCTTAAAAAGGCGGCGTTGGGACGCTTTAACCTGAAGATTATTTCCCCGGACGGAGCGACAACGACTTCCTTTAAGTCGGCCAGGGCGCCGGCCTTGGGCGACTTAAACTCTGGCGAAAGTATGCTTTCATAGGTATATTTCACATCTTCGGCTGTCAGGGGGGTAAGATCATGAAACAGCACCCCCGGTCTCAAGCTGATTTTATAGGTCAGGGAATCAGGGTTTTCCCAGGAGCGGGCTAGGTCAGGCACGAACCCGGAGTTCTCATCCAACCGGAACAGGCCGTTGTACAACAACTGGGCAATAGAAGAGGAAACCGCGTCCATAGCCAATCTGGGGTCCAGATTGGTGGGATTGCTTTCGATGCCGATCCTGATCCAGCCCGCTCCTGTAAGGGGTTCCGAAGAGCAGCCGAGAATAAGCAGTAATATTACCGGAAGAAAAAGAAGCTTTACCTCAAAGATGTATGGCCCTTTTGCCAGGACATCCTTTTCAAAATAACCGGTATACCCGATCAAACCTCAAGTTGCTCTGAACTTTTATCAGAC
>JBHHXV010000265.1:0-3182 GCA_046757225.1 bacterium | reverse complement strand
ATTCGGCGAAGAAGTGTCGAAAACATTATATCCGAGCTTAAAAAGGCAATAAACGGCAATCAGGAGATTGAATATGTTAATTTTCAGGATGATTGCTTTCTGGCTTGTAATTCCCAATATTTGAAAAATTTTTGTGAAATTTATTCTGAAGAGATAGGTAAGCCTTTTATTATCAGAAGCATACCTGTCTATATCACTGATGATAAAATAAAAACCTTGAAGAGTGCCGGAATCTCCTGGATAAGTATTGGTTTACAAAGTGGAAGTGACCGGGTTAACCAGGATGTTTATCAACGCAAGTCTTTAAAAGGGGATTTTTTAAAAGCAGCTAATATTATTAAAGATTTTAATATAGCCGCTTTTTACGATGTTATATTGGACAACCCTTTTGAAAATGAAGAGGATAAACTTGAAACGATTAAAGTTCTTATGGAAACGCCCAAGCCATTCTATACCCAATTCTTTTCCTTGAGCTTATTTCTGGGTACGGGTTTGTATGACAAAGCCAGTCGGGAATGCCCTGAGAAAATTGAAGATTCCTTTAAAAAAGATTATTTATTGTATGATAAGAATGCGCTCAATGACATGATCAGGATTTCCACTTTCATAGATAAAAAGCATATGGAAAAAATCATGCGACTGTATCAGGAGAATGCGGCGGGATTAAAATTTAAGTTTGTTCTGTCCCTTGTCAAATTTCTCTCATATATCATATTAGAACCCTTTACCTACTTTAGAACCATTAAATTATCTCAGAGAGGTTCATATATAAAAACTCTGGAGGTACTGCCAAACTATTTCTTTGAAGGAATAAAACGATATCTGCTCCCTTTTAAAAGTTGATAGTCTTGGGCATAGAAAGCTCCTGCGATGAGACGGCCGTGTCTCTGGTGGAGGACGGAAAAAGAATTTTATCCTCAGTGGTGGCTTCGCAGGTAAAGGATCATGCCCGCTACGGCGGAGTCCTCCCTGAACTGGCCGCCCGGAAACATTTGGAGAATATCGACCCGGTGCTGGAGTCGGCCTTGAAGGAAGCCGGCTGCGGCCTGGACAGGGTGGAGTTGATAGCGGTCACCAGGGGACCGGGTTTAATGGGAGCTTTGCTGGTGGGCATGTCGTATGCCAAGGGCCTGGCTTACGGTCTGGGAATCCCCCTGGTGGGAGTCAACCATATCGCCGCTCATGTGGCCGCGCTCAATTTATCCGGAATCCCCCTTCCGGCGGTGGTGCTGGTGGTTTCCGGAGGTCATACCGCCCTTTATCTGGTTAATAACAACCAGGATTACCGGTTATTGGGGCAGACTGTCGATGACGCGGCCGGTGAGGCTTACGACAAAGTGGCGGTCATGCTGGGCCTGGGATATCCGGGAGGGCCGGTGATCGACCGGCTGGCCGCCGAAGCGGAGACAAGGGGGGAGAGACCGCCGGTGGAGTTTCCCCGGTCATACCTGAAAAAGGGATCCCTGGATTTCAGTTTCAGCGGCCTCAAGACCGCGGTCTGGTATCATTTGAAAAAGGTGGGGTTCGATAATTTCCCGGGGGAGGAACGGGACCGTTACCGGCGGTTGACCGCTTTAGGGTTTCAAGAGGCGGTCATCGATGTTTTAAGCTACAAACTGCTGGCGGCCGCTCAAACCTTGCCCGGGACGAAATCGATTGGAGTGGGGGGCGGCGTCTCCTGTAATAAAGGTCTCAGAAGGCGGTTGCAGGATGCAGAAATTCCCGTTTATTTTCCTCCGCCGGAATTATGCACTGATAACGCCGCCATGATCGCGGCTCTGGGCTATTTTCATTATCAGGCAAAAGGGGAATCCTCTTTTGATTGCTGCGCCAGGAGCGTCTGGCCGGTTGATGATAAGCTCTCGACAAGAGTCTGAGTTTTTCATATAATTCAATGTATAGGAATTTCAAAGTTGCCCATCATATTGCTCAATTACCAGCCTGCGCTTGTGAACGAAGTGAGCCAGCAGGCGCCAATTGCAAGAGTGCTTATGTCAGGTTTTGCCTGAACATGCTATGTTCTTAATTCTACACTTTATTACATGGGTTCTCATTGCAGATAAAGGATTATCAGGAAAAAGACCGGGAAAGCTGGAATCATTACGTGGAGGGGCATGAGGAAGCTACGCTCTTTCATACGGTCGAATTCAAAGAAATAGTTGAAGCTACTTTCTCTTTTAGGCCGTACTATCTTCTGGCGGAATCCGGGGGGGAGGTTAAAGGGATCTTACCGCTGTTTTTGTGTAAGAGCTTTCTCTTTGGAGATTTTCTGATTTCCGTTCCTTATGCGGTCTATGGAGGTATTTGCGCAAGCGACGAGGAGGCGGAAACCGCCCTGTTTGAGGCAGCCGGGAAAATCTCTCAGAAAGAGAACGTCAATTATATGGAACTGCGGAACAGTTTCCCCGGTAATCTGGGTTTGCCGACTAAAAACCTTTACGCCTATTTCCGCCTGGAGCTGAGCGATGACCCGGAGGTAATCTGGACCGGCATGCGCAAGCGAAACCGGAATATCCTGCGAAAGGGGATCAAATCCGGTCTGGAGATCCGGCACGCCGGTATTGGTAAGGTTGACAGCTCATCTTTTGAGGAGTTTTACCATTTCTTTGCCCGGTCGCAGCGGAACCTGGGCACCCCGGTACTGCCGGTAAAATTTTTTGAAAACATTTTTCAGACATTGAAAGAGCGGGTTTCCATTATTTCCGCTCTGTATAAAGGGGAAGTAGCTTCCTGTATGATGAATTACTATTTCAAAGATATGGCTCTTCCTTATTACATCGGTTACGACCCCCGTTTTCTGAAGTTCGCCGTCAACAACTTCATTGTCTGGGAGGAAATCAAGTTCTGCTGCCGAGCCGGTTATAAGCGGTTCGATCTGGGCCGCAGCCGGGTGGATAGCGGCTCTTACTCCTTTAAAAAACATTGGGGTATTGAACCGAAACCGCTTCATTACCAGTATGCCCTGCATAAAGCTGCTCACATGCCCAATATCTCGCCTTCCAACCCTAAATACGATATTCCCCGGAGGATCTGGGCAAGGCTTCCTCTTCCGGTCTCTAAACTGCTGGGACCACTCTTAATCAGGCACTTACCTTAAAAAAATGAAGAAAGAGCAATATCAGGATTTCTGGATCAACTCCATCAGAGAGCAGTATAAAGCCGCCCGCCACCGGCCGAGGCAG
>JBHHXV010000264.1:0-3190 GCA_046757225.1 bacterium | reverse complement strand
GGTGTGACAACCTGTTTTCATCATGAGGGGGTGACGCGAGGCCCGTCATGAAAAGTTTATGTCTTGACAGTAAGAATAACAAAAAGTTACCATATTCTCTCTTACTGATGGAGCGATAATTGTATCTGAAAAAAAGCTTAATAAGGGTTTTTGCCCTGGTAATACTGCTGGGCGCCTGGGCCTGCACCAAACCGATAAAGCAGAACTATGTCAACAAGTTCAAGAAAATCGGCCTGATCTCATTCATGCCCAACAAGGTTCATGCCGTTGAAGTAAAAAATCTGGTAAACATAGTAAACTCCAGCTATCCTCTGGCCGGCATAAACATCCGGGACGACTATGCCCGGGAGCTGCACCGGAGCATAAAGGAACACACCGATCTGCCGATAATTCCCTATGATCCCCGGCTGGTGGAAAAAACCGGGATGGACGCCATCTACCCGCCGAACCTGTTGTTTAATTATAATGCGGGCAGAATCGACTTTGAAGCGTATAAAAAACTGACCGGCTGCGACGCGGTCTTCATTTCCACCTATATGCCCCGTAATAATTATGGCGACAGCGGTTACGAATTAAACGGTTACGGCTTCATCTTTTCTCCCCGGTCAAACAACTCTTACCTGGACGACAATCTGTATCTTTATGATCTGGAAGAAAAGAAGGTGGTCTGGGAACATGAAAGCTTTTACTGGGAAAATACCGACGAAGCGGCAGGACAAGGCGATTATTCCACCTTTACCGACCTGGAGAAGGATAACCTGGGCCCCTTGAAAAAAGCCTTGACCGCCATGTATAAATACGCGGCCGCAGATCATGTAAAAGCGATGGGAAAAGGGATTAAAACCAGTCCCTATAAAAAAGAAAAAAAGGAATCGAAAACCATCTTCGACCTCATCGAATAAAGCTCACTTATGAAAAACGTAACCGGAAAAACTTTTGCCTCTTATAGTCTGTCGCTGCTGTTGGTTCTGAGTCTGAGCGCCTGTTATGACGGCATTTTCCCGGACGCTTCCACCCATAACTTTTATTCAAGCCAGCTCAATAAGACAGCAGTGGGAAAAACCACTGCCCGGGATATCCGGAAAACCTTCGGGAAACCGGTATCCCAAAAGACCGGGAATGCCGGGAAAACGACCTGGATTTATACCTATGAACGAATCGCTCCGGAATATATGATAAGCGACTTCAAGAAATTGACGGTAGTCTTTGACGAGAAAATGGTGGTTCGGGATTTTACCTTCGAAGAGCGTAACCGGGGGGAAAGTTTCATAACGGGGAAAAAAAATAACAGAAAACTGCTGGGACACAAGCTGCTCACCATTAAGAAATAATTTTCTACAACATGAAAAAACATAGTAAATGGTTTTTAATCTTCTGTTTATGGGGTTCCCTGGCCTGCGGGAATATAACCTCCTCAATCGGAAAGGATTTTGACGCCGCCAAAACAGCCTCCCTGATAAAAGGAAAAACCACCGCCGGACAGGTCATAGAGTCTTTCGGGCTGCCCATAGAAATCAGGAAGATCAATCATAATGGGATGGTTACCGAGATCTGGTATTACCGGTACCTATCCGATAAGGCGGATCGCGGCCTGGAAATCACTTTCGAGAAACAAAGACTAAAAGATTTCAAGGTTAATGTAAGATAATGCGGATAATAGCCGGCTTAGTGGGCTGCGGTTTTATCGGTCACTCAATCGCCCGTTTTCTCTCGAATCACCCCAGCATATCTCTTGAGTCTGTCTGCGACCCCAGCGATGAAGCGGTGGAAAGGGTAAACCGGCTTTTTCCCAGACCTCCCGCCAGGCAAAAGCTTGAGGAGCTGATAGAGTCCTGCCAGTTGATTATTGAAGCGGCCACAATTAAAGCCGCTGGGGAGATTCTTGAGCTGGCCGTTTACCGGAGTAAGGATATTCTTATTATCAGCGTGGGGGGAGCCCTGGCCTGCCGGAGCGACTGGCGGCGGAATGCAGCGGATTGCGGCAGCCGCGTCTTTATCCCCTCGGGATCGATCGCCGGGCTGGACGCCTTGAAGGGTGCCCTTCAGGCTGAGGTAAGCTCAGTAAAAATCATTACCCGCAAACCACCGGCCGCTCTGGCCGGCGCCCCCAAAATCGTGGCTGACGGAATAGATTTAACCGGTCTCTCCGAACCTCTGGAGGTTTTTTCCGGCACAGCCAGAGAAGCGGTTTCGCATTTTCCCCAGAATATCAATGTGGCCGCCGCTCTCAGCCTGGCCGGGATCGGCCCTGACCGGACCATGGTTTCCCTTATAGCTGACCCCAGCTTGAAAAATAACGTCCACCAGGTTGAAATCAGAGGCGAATCAGGGATAATCCGCACAGTAAGCGAAAACCGGCCTTCGCCGGACAACCCCAAGACCAGTCACCTGGCGGCCCTTTCCACGATCGCCACCCTGAAAAACATATACTCTTCCGTTCAGATCGGCACCTGACCTAATCATTATGTCAATCAAGAGAAAAAACCTGGCTTTCTTATTTTTATTAGTCCTGGCCCCCTCTTCCGGCCAGGCCAGAGATTTTTCCGTGCCCGGGGATTTTTCCACTATCAGCCAGGCAATCGAGGCGGCCAGGGCAGGAGACCGGGTGGTAGTCCGGCCGGGGCGCTACCACGAGCAGCTGGTGATGAAGGAGGGGGTGGCGGTCGTCAGTTACGCCAGCGAGGGCGGCAACGAAAAAATCGATGGCCCCGGACAGAAAAAAGTCCTTAAAAGAGCGGCCGGAACCATTATCGACGGGGAGGACCTGCCGGCCAAACCGATGGTGAGTTTTCCGGCCGGAATTACCCGCCGGACCGTCCTGGACGGGTTCACTATCACCGGTATGCCGCCGGTGGACCACACCAGACCGGGACACGCCCATACGGTCGAATGCCGGGGATCTTCTCCGGTCATTCGCAACAACATCATTTACGATAACGGCTCCACCGGTATCGGCAGTCACGGCACCTTCAAAGGCCGGGACTTCCGAAAAGAAGACCTGAGCCTCACCGCCGCCCCTTTAATCGAAAATAACGTCGTTTATGAAAACGTGGGGGCCGGTATCGGGAACAACCACTACTCCCGCGCCACCATAATCAATAACGAGGTCTTCGGTCAGATCTCGGAAGATAACCATCCAGCCCCGGGAATCGGGGTTCAGCATGGGGCTTCCCCGTTGATTAAAGGCAAT
>JBHHXV010000263.1:0-3192 GCA_046757225.1 bacterium | reverse complement strand
TTTGTTCTTCGTACGCCTTGATCTTGATCGAAAATCCTCATTTTTCAAGATGCCCATGGGACATTTCTGTCTGATTCCTTCAAGTCCGCAACAATTTTGTTCCATCTCGCCCTTTAGACCGAGCTTCCCCCAAAAGCATATGTGCAGATAATCAGCTGTCATAACAGCGTGTTAAGTTATTTGGCACGCTTTATGCTGGAACTAGTCTGTAAATGTTCTTTTTCAGGAAATAAAAACGTAACAGAGGAGATAAAAATGAGAAGACGGTTTATGGGGTCGCTGGCCGCTCTGGCCTTGATTTTTTCAGCGGTGGTTCCCGAGCGGGCGCGAGCGGCCAACGCGCTGGAGCTGTTCAAGGATATCCGGATCAGCGGGTTTATGGATACCTATTACAGCTATAACACCAACAAGCCCGCTTCCCGCTCGGCCTTTGCCGAAAGCGGTGGCAAGACCGTTACCGACAGCGGCCTGACCAACCGGTTCCGGGCCTTTGACCTGGAAGACGACACCCTGGTGATGGATAACTTTGAATTGCAGATCGAAAGACCGACTTCAGCCGGGAACCGGGCCGGTTTCAAGCTGATTACCAACTACGGCGAGCTGGCCAACCGGATCACCTTCGCCAAAAACGACAATTACGGACGGGTGGATGACGATGACTTCACCTTTTCGGTGGCGTATGTTAATTATTTTATGGATTTAGGCAGGGGAGTTGATATCAAGGTGGGAAAAATGGCCACCTGGATCGGGGCCGAGCCCTGGGAGAGCGTGGACAACCTCAACTATTCCCGGTCTCTGCTCTATCAGAACGCCGACCCTTTTACCCATACCGGGGCCAGTATCTCTTACAGTTTTACCGATAATATCGGGGTAACCGGCTATGCGGTCAACGGCTGGGACGGCTTTGAAGACAACAACCGGGCCAAGAGCCTGGGATATCAGGTAGCCTTCGATAATATCATGGATAAGTTTTCTCTTTATTTAAACGGTATCCATGGCGCCGAACATGATGACGACACCAAATACCAGCGGGATATGTTCGATGTGGTTCTGGATATCACCCCGATGGACAACCTGGAAATCAACCTCAATTACGAAACCGCCAGGGAGCAGGGCAGCAACAGCCTCAATGAGGACGGCACCAGGAAAGCGGCTATGGCCGGAGGTGCCTGGAGGGGGTTTTCCGGAATCGTGGCTTACGATTTCGCAGACTGGTTCAAACTGGCGGCCCGGGGAGAAGTCTTTATTGATAAAGGAAACGCTTACCGGGGGGAAGACGGGATTAAGGGAACTGCCGACGATTCCTTTTCCAACCGGACCGGCGTGAACTTCAAGGAGGTGGAGATATATGAGGCTACGGTTACCGCCACCTTCAAGCTGGCCAAGCAGATCCTGGTCCGGCCGGAATACCGCCGGGACTGGTCTCAAAAAAGGCTGTTCGTTGACGATGAAGACAGCAAAAGCGGTAACGCGGCTAATGGTAAGAAATATCAACAGACCTTCCTGGTCAGTTTCGCCTATATCTTTTAATGTTTAGGATTTGAAAACCGGACGCAGATAAACGCGGATTTACAAGATTTTTTACCGTGAAAATGCCGGAGTGGAGTCTTACTAATCTTGGGGGTTAACCGGCTCTTTTCATCATGAGGGGGTGACGGATGGCCCGTCATGAAAAGTTTAATTCATCTGCGAAAATCTGCGGCCCGATTAATTTTGGAGTTATTTATTATGAGAAAAAGAAAAATATTTCTATGGGTGTTTTCTGCGGGCCTGCTGGCGCTGCCTCAGGCGGCTTTGGCGGCGGACAAGGTTTCGGCCGCTTCCAACCGGATGGCTGTCGACTCAATCTGGACTTTGTTGGCCGCTTTCCTCGTATTTTTCATGCAGGCCGGGTTCGCCATGGTGGAGTCCGGTTTTACCCGGGCCAAGAACGCCGGCAATATCATGATGAAAAACCTGATGGATTTCTGTATCGGAGCGATCGCGTACTTTATCATGGGATATGCCATTATGTTCGGGGCGGATAAGCTGGGTTTTTTCGGGACCAGCGGTTTTATGCTGGGTGTCGACCCTAACCCTTCCGGGTTATTTCCTTATACCTTCTGGATGTTTCAAGTCGTGTTTGCCGCCACCGCCGCCACCATTGTTTCCGGGGCCATGGCCGAGCGGACCAGGTTTGTCTCTTACCTGATCTACAGCGGGGTGATTTCCGCCCTGATCTACCCGGTATCCGGGCATTGGATCTGGGGAAGCGGCGGCTGGCTGGGCAGTATGGGATTCATCGATTTCGCCGGCTCCACTGTGGTGCATTCGGTGGGCGGCTGGGCCGCTTTAATGGGAGCTTTGGTGTTGGGGCCAAGGATTGGAAAATACGGCCCTGACGGGCAGTCCAAAGCGATTCCCGGCCATAATATTCCTTTAGGAGCTTTAGGGGTGTTTATCCTCTTTTTCGGCTGGTTCGGGTTCAACCCGGGCAGCACGGTTTCCGGAACCTCCGCCAATATCGCCACTATCGCGGTTACCACTACCCTGGCCGGGGCGGCCGGAGCCTTGGGGGCGATGCTTACGGTATGGAAGCTTTTCGGAAAACCGGATACCTCCATGACCCTGAACGGGGTGCTGGCCGGGCTGGTGGCCATTACCGCCGGCTGCGCCAATGTTTCCCCTGGCAGCGCCATTATCATCGGTTTCCTGGCCGGTATGCTGGTAGTCGGCGCGGTGGAATTCATCGATAAAAAGCTGAAAGTTGATGATCCGGTGGGAGCGGTAGCGGTTCACGGGGTCAACGGCGCTTTCGGAACCCTGATGGTGGGTCTGTTCGCTCAGGCCAAATACGGCGGGGTGGACGGCCTGCTCTTCGGCGGGGGAACCGATCAGTTTATCGTTCAGTTGATCGGGGTGGCTTCGGTGGCTGCCTGGGCTTCAGGAACCACCTTTGTTCTGTTCAAAGTCCTGGCTGCTACTGTAGGACTACGGACGAGCAGAGAAGAGGAACTGATCGGGCTGGATATCGAGGAGCATGGCATGGAATCATACGCCGGATTCCAGATCTTCTCTAATCAATAGTATCTGTTTTACCGTGAAAATAACGGAACAGAGGGGTGCAGAGAGGCCCTTTATGAAAAGTTTAGGCCTTGACCCGGTCTATTCAGGTTTATTATAGTCAAGAATTTTTTCTATTCATTTTAGTAG
>JBHHXV010000262.1:0-3202 GCA_046757225.1 bacterium | reverse complement strand
TCAGCCCGCAAAGACGGGTATCTTTTGAAGAAAGAGGGGCAGAACTTTTACCTGGACCGGCAGCCGGTACCGGGGCGAATCGACTTCATTTATTCGCCGGTAAAGATTACCGATTTTCTGATCGAACTGCTGGAGTTCCTTGAGGCGAAAAACGACGGCCGGGTCAAGCTGAACCTGCGGCCGGTCGTGCTGGCAAAAGGAGAGGGCTCCGCCCGGCGGGAAACGGATGAAATAAGACGCCGGTATGTAATCAGACATGATTACCCGGAAAAATTCCTTCCCTATTTGAAAGCCTGGCTGAAAGAGCCGGATAAAACCGCCTGGCAGAACCCCTTGAAAAAGATCGGGTTAAACCCAGAAACCATAAAGGCCCGTTCCAATACGGCCGAGATAGAGACCCTGTATCTTGCGGATATTACTTTTCTGGTTAACCTGGGGGTGCACGAGTGGCCGGTGTTTCTGTTCAATAACCAGGAGGTGGGAGGAGTCAGGAACCTCAAGGAATTTACCTACTGTTATGACCGGTTGGAAGGTTTTTTGAACCGGGAGGTCGTTCCCCAGAGCGAAGCCGGTCACACTGATGTAGTGACCGCGACCGCGATAAGCGCTGACGGCACTTACGCGGTCTCCGGGTCCAAGGATCACTCTTTAATTATATGGAACCCGGTTACCGGCGGAGAAATCAGGAAACTGGCCGGCCACCGGGGAAGAATCACCTCCGTGGCGCTGGATGAAAAAAGAGGGTGGCTTATCTCCGGGGGAACCGACCAGAAAATCAGGATCTGGAACAAGGATACCGGGCAGCTGCTGAAATCCCTTGCCAGTAAATGGACTACCGCTCTCGCCCTGACCCCGGACGGGAAATACCTCCTTTCCGGCAGCCAGGAAAAGAGCGACAAGAATTTTGTGAAGGTGTGGGATCTGGCGTCCGGTAAGGTCATGAGATCCCTGCCCGGTCATGCCGACCGGGTATCATCCATGGGGATAACCCCGGACGGCCGATACGTCATTACCGGGAGTTGGGATGATTATGAAGTGAAAATCAGGGAATTTTCCACTGGCCGGGTGACCGCCCGCCTGCCGGGAGGGAGCTATCATTTTCTGGCTGTGTCTCAGGATAACGAGCGGGTGGTAACCGGGGGAAAAGACGGGCTGGTAAAACTATGGGATCTTTCCGGGAAACTGATAAAAACCATGCGGGGCAAGCATGACAATGTGGTGATGTCCGTGCTGCTTTCCCCTGATGGCCGGACCGTGGCTTCCGCCGGTCTGGACGGAACCATCCGTTTCTGGGAGGCGGCTACCGGTAAACAAACCAAGGTGATCGCCGACCAGGGGGATATCTTTTCCTTATCACTGGATAAGAATGGAGACCGTTTGATCAGCGGAAACGCGGACAGCTCGGTAAAGGTCTGGAGTTTCCCGGAAGGGGAATTAAGGAAAACCCTGGGGGGGAAAAAATCACCGGTAACCGCTCTGGCTTTGAGAGGGGGATGGATCTATGCCGGCAGGCGGGACGGCTGGCTGATCGCCCGTGAGGTAAAAACAAAAAAGATAGTAATAAGGGTGTTCGCTCACCAGGGGGGGGTAAATTCCCTGGCTGTCTCCCCTGACCGGAACTGGTTGATCAGCGGGGGGGATGACGGTTATCTCAAGGTCTGGCGGGCTGATACCGGGGAACTGGTCAGATCGGTCAAGTCCGGGGGAGGCCGGGTTTCGACTGTAGCAGTCAGCCCTGACGGGAAAACCGTTGCCTCGGGAAACTGGGACAAAAACATCAGAATCTGGGAGCGGGCCACAGGTAAGCTGCGCAAGATCTTGACAAGCCATGATAATATGGTGAGCGTGGTGGCTTTCAACCCTCAGGACAGCAACAAATTGGTTTCCGCCAGCTGGGACGAAACCATCCGCTTCTGGGACCTGGCAACCGGAAAAACCAGCAGAACCCTTAAAGGGGATTTCACCTATATCCGCTCCCTGGCCTTTTCCCCGGACGGAAAAGAGATCGCCTGCGAGAATCTTTACCATCAGGTCCAGGTGTGGAACGCGGAGGAGGGAACACTGCTTACCGCCACCGCCCCGGAAATGGGCGGTATTTTAAGCCTGGTTTACAGTAAAAACGGCAAAAGGGTTTACGCCGCTTATGAAGATAACGCCGTCAGGGTATGGAATCACTACAGCGGCAAGCTCCTGAAAACCCTGAGCGGCCACTCTTCGGAAGTAACCTCCTTAGCTCTTGCTGAAACGGCTTTGATTTCCGGCGGCAAGGACGGAGATATCCGGATCTGGCCGCTGAACAAACAACATGGATTATAAATTATTTTTCAGCGCGCTCGGCCTGGCTCTGGTTTTCGAGGGGGTCCCCTATTTTCTAAGCCCGGAAAAGATGAGGTCGTATATTGAGATGATCAGGGAACTTCCTGACAATGTGCTGCGCACCCTGGGAATTGCCAGCATTTCTTTCGGCTTGCTGGTTATCTATCTGGCCCGGTATATATTTTAATGTATAGGAATTTCAAAGTTGCCCATCATATTGCTCAATTACCAGCCTGCGCTTGTGAACGAAGTGAGCCAGCAGGCGCCAATTGCAAGAGTGCTTGGTTTTGCCTGAACATGCTATGTTCACCTGGACATAAAGTTGAGCTACTTTTGCCAGACCTCTATCGGAAAATGAATTAGGCTAAGTTTATGAATAGATCGGGTGCATAAATTGGCGTGTTGTCTGTGCGGAACCTGTAAGAATCGGGTTGTCTATAGAAAAAAGGAGTTTGATATCGTCTCCTGCCTTTCCTGTAATCTCGTGATGATAGCTCCCTTTCCTAATGAAAAAGAGATAAGGGAGATATACGGCGAGAACTATTATAATACATGGGGAGACTTACGGCAGGCGAACGACAGCTTGAGGGCCATGAAACTGTCAACCTTCCGGATCAAGCTTGAGCAGATTGAGCGGTACATTGAAAAGGGGAGGGTGCTGGATATCGGTTGCGCCTCCGGTTTTTTTCTGGACGCTGCCGTTGAAAGGGGATGGGATGCTTACGGAGTGGAGCTGTCGAGCTTTTCCGCGGAGATCGCCCGGAAAAAATATGGTGACAAGGTGATAAACGGCACTCTTCATGAAGCCGGCTATGACGACCGGTTCTTTCAGGCGGTGGACATGTCCGACCTGCTGGAGCATGTGTCGTCTCCCCGGGAGATTTTG
>JBHHXV010000261.1:0-3202 GCA_046757225.1 bacterium | reverse complement strand
TCTGTCTCCCGGTTGCAATTGCCGATTACATACCAAGGCCGTAACAGCCCTTTTGTTCCGGGAGCGGTCGGTCTCACCTGACCGGAGAGAATGGTGGTGGAATTTTCCTTGAGAATTCCGGCCTGCCGAATCACCTGGTCGAGAATGACAACCGGCACTATTTTTCGATCGAGCAGATCACGCAAAAGATTGCCCGGGCCAACAGGCGGCAGCTGGTTGTGATCGCCGACCAGAATTACCTTTGTTCTTTCCAGGTCGATGGCGTCAAAGAGATGCCAGGCCAGATTGACATCGACCATAGAAAACTCATCTACAATGACCACGTCCACCTCAAGCGGATTGTCCCGATTAATTCGCCAGCCTTCCAACGGGCTGTAATCCAGCAGCCGGTGGATGGTGTACGCATCCCAGCCGGAGAGATCCTCCATCCTTTTAGCCGCCTTACCCGTAGGAGCGCACATGGCAACTGAAAGACCGCCCTCTTCACAGAGTTGGTTAACGGTTGAAATTGTGAAGCTCTTTCCGCTTCCTGCGGAACCTGATATAGCGGATATCCTATTTGTCAGCGCGGTATATACCCCCTTTTTCTGACTTGATTTCAGGCAATCGAGGATTGCCTGACTTTTATCCTCACTAATGGATAGATAAGAGTCCATATCCTCATCGGGCGGGTTTTTCGCGCACCAGCTAAACTTCTCGAAAAGCTCTTTTTCCCGTTGATAAATAGTAAGGTTGGCAACCAGAGAGCGACCGCTGGTTTGATAGGCGTAAAGGCGGGGATGATCCTCCTCCAACAAAACATTCAATTGTTTTGAAATGACTTCACGCCAGTCGGTACAGTCCAGGGCCAGCGCTTTTCCTACCAGCTCTATCAAGACCCGTTCTTCCGTCCAGCAGTCACCGTTTTGAGTCTGCTGATCGACCGTATAAAGAATGGCCGACTGGATCCTGCCGGGATGATTCTTTTCATACCCCAGTTTCAGAGCAATCTGATCGGCCCGGTAAAATCCGTATCCGTCAACCTCCCGGTAAAGCACATACGGATTGGTTTCCAGAATCGATTTGACGCCGTCACCATATTTGGTGGTCAGCTTTTCAACCTGGTTGTGCGTCAGGCCGAACTTCCCCAGCCAGGAGGATATGGAATTGACCCGCTTCCGTTTTTCCCACTCGACCCGCAGAATAGTCAGTTGCTTTTCCGATAACCCTGCTGTTTGCCTTATTTTCTCCGGTGTTTTTGTGATCACTTGATCGAAATTCCCGGCAAACGCACGGGCGATCTTCTCGGCTTTAACCGGGCCGATCCCCAGGAAATTCGGATTGGTGTTCAGGTAATGAGCTAATCCTTCGGCATCCATAATGAGGTCATGCTCAAACGACCGCGCCTCAAACTGCCACCCGAATTTGGGATGCTCTATCCATCTGCCAAAGAATTTCACCCGGTCACCGATATTGACCATGAATTTCCCTGAGAACTTGATGGCTTGATAATCTGAGGTTTGGAGTATGCCAGCCGAAAACTCCGGAGAGGAAAAATAAAGAGTAGCGATTTCCCCGGACACGGATTTTTCTTTGCTGACAGCTCCCTCCCCGGCTTCTATCGCCGCCAGTCTTTTTTGTAATGAACTATTCATTTTGTAATCTCTTATATGCTCGGAGCAGCAAAGCCTCCGCTGTTATGGCCGCGTGGACACGGTCTCCGGCAAACACCACCGGGATAAAATCGGTCATAAGGGAAGTGACGATTCCCAGGAGTGATTGCGGCGTGATCCTGGACCGGTAGCTTCCGGAAACGATATCCTCTATCGATCCCTCCACCACGATCCAGGAGTACCGATAAACTTTAAGTTTGGCCAGTTCCCGTCCGAACCGCTCCCGCTCATGGACAACCGTGTTCACCAGGTCCTCGAAGCTTTTCCGCTCGACAGCCACCTGTAATTCAAACCCTTTCAGGGAATAATCACCGGCCGGGAGGGAGGCGGTGTCGGTGCAGACACGCTTGTTGAACGCCCATGGCCGCTGCTCCCTCGAATCAATCAGAATGACCGGCTTCGATTTAGAACGGGCACTCATCGTCATTCCCTGCACCGGGAACTTCCTCGTAAGCGGCCCCGCCGCCCTCACTGCTGGCCAGATCAGCCGGAATAGCGATATCCAGCTTTTTATTGAAGTAGACGTTGGGGTAATCCTTCCCCTGGTACTCCTTGTTTTTCACATAAACCTCAACCACCACATCGATGAATTTATCCAGTTGCTCATCCAGTTTGCTGATCGGGGTGATCGCCACCTCGATTTTCTTGAGGTCGTCTTTCAACCAGCGGAGGTTTTCCCGGGTAAGCAGCGTGCTCTTTTTGAACAGCCGGCGCTTTTTAAACTTACCGGCGATAATCACCAGTTCCAGTTGCAGGAGGTCAGCCCCGGAACTCTTGGCCTCATCCATATAAGCCTTATCGATTACCGCCTGATACTTCCCGTTCGGAATCGGCTCATATTCCTTTTTCTCCGGGGTTTCCATACCGTCCCATTCGTCGTCATATGCTTTTAATCCTTCCAGTGCCATAATCAGTCCTCCAGTTTGTTGGTTGTCAGTTGTCGGTTATTTTGTTGTTTTCGGCTTAGTGGCTATGGTTGTCTGATACCCTTTGTTGTAAGCCTCAATAAACGCACTTCCGTCAAGGGGAAGCCGATCAGGTAAATATCCGGTACGGTCTCCGGCTTCATGCCAGCTGCAGGGACGGGTTTTCAGCACCCGTTTGTAACCGCCGTCACTGCCGCCCGCATCTTTGACCAACTGGCCATACAAAATCACATCGACTAGGCCGGTAATCTTCTCGGAGTTCTTGGTGGACAAGGACGGTACTGCCTTTTTTATTTTTTTCCCTTCAAAATCAACCTCCTTTTGTTGCTCATGTGAAATCAGAATCACGGTGTAAGGCAATTGGGTCAGCAGCATCAGAAACCGGTAAAAATTGTTGTTGATCTGACCGCTGGCCGCTCCATACGGAACTTCGTTTTCATGCACCACCCCGAACTTGTCGCAGGTCTCCTGGGCGCAGAACTGAAAAGCGTTATCGATCGTATCGACTACGATCGTCTTAAAATCATGCCCACCCTTTTTGAGAAGGGTGTAAGCTTCCCGCATCTCTTCCCAGGACCGGATGTCGATCTTGTAACATTCGATCTGGTTCAACCCGGGCTCAGT
>JBHHXV010000260.1:0-3211 GCA_046757225.1 bacterium | reverse complement strand
AACAGGTTCTGGGTAAGCTGGTAGTTTATACTTTCCTGCTCGGCGCTGCTGTCAATAGGGTCAAAGTTAATCACTTTATTGCGCAGATTCTTTTGCATCAGGGGTACTTTGGTATAGGTAACCGTCGGGAACAGGGAATGCTTTATGAAATCCACCCCGAAAAGAGCGTGGGCGTTGTAGTTCCGATAGATTTCCGGGCCATAGGTTTTAACCGAATAAAAAACGTACTTTCTGTACATTTTATCACTCTTCAGAGGAGAGGAATCCTGTCTTACCCCATTTATCTCAGAGATTTTTTTTATTCCCCTGAAGTTCTTTTCCCACTCAGTATAGTCTGCGCCTATTCTTGGGGTAATAGAAAACCAGGGAACCGGCTGTAAAGGCATAAACAGCTCAGGCTGAAAATGGTAGCGCTCGTTCCTGGTCTTATCCACAGTCAGGCTGACCGGTGAGTTGTCATCCTTCCTTACCGTCTCATTAGAGGTTATTTTTTCGTACTTCAGGTAAGAAGCGGTTCCCTGAAAATTCAGAGGAGTATCCAGAATCTTCTGAGGAAGAGCGGTAAAGGTGATCTGAGGATAACGCCAGATACTGTAATTGTTGGTGGTGACGTTGACGACCGTGGCGTCAATATCGTCATCATCAGAAGCGAAAGGATAATTGGCCAGGTTTTTCCGGTTTTCCACCACCGTGTTAAAGCGGAAATTATCCCAGTTTTTGGTAAGGGAAAAATAGGATATCTGTTCCTGCTGCCACCGGGAATAGTTACCGGTTAACACATTGTTGCTGAACAGGTAATCCTTGTTATAGTCCCGGTCGCTGTAATTATCCAACCGAAAGATAGCCAGAAACCCCAAAGGAAGCTCCTGCTCCATATTGATATGTCCTTCCCAGCGTTTTTCCCTGGTATCCTTTTCTTCAATGTGGTAGCCGGTTCCGTTGAATTTGCTTTTATCGGACAAGGCGTAGCGAGCCTCCATTCCGTATCCGTTTCCCTTTTTTTCGGAAAAGTCGTATCTCAGGGTGGTATCGACCCAGTCGGCGATATTCCAGAAAAAGGTGTTACGGGTATACCTACCGAAGAAATCGGTGGTTCCGGCCTGCGGCATCAGGAAACCACTCGTGCGCTTCAGGGGAACCTCCGCGTAAGGAACATAGAAAACCGGCAGCCATTTCAGATAAAAGAGATTGTTGGTAAGACAGGCTTTCTTATCCACCAGCACCCGGGCGTGCCCCACTTTGAAGCGCCAGTCCGGCGTAAGCTGTCTACATGTAGTATAAGTGCCGTCATTTAGCTCATACACAGTTTCAGAAAGCTTCTTAATAACGGCGCCGGTAATAAAATAGGAAGGGGATAAAAAGACCTGGGCCTGATAAAAGGTGCCGGTGCCGGTATTCAGGTTATACTCAACCCTTTCCGCGGTCACCCGGTTGTCTGATTCGTCCAGAATCACGTTGCCGGTGGCCAGCATCTCTCCGGTCAGATCGTTCAATTCGGCCTTATCAGCTCTTAAACGGTAATTTTCCCGCTTGATATCAACCGATCCCCGGGCATGATAGGTGTTTGTCTTTCGTAAATACTGCAAACTGTCGGCATAGATCTCCACTTCTTTATCGCCGGCCATCAACTCATCTTTGTTAAAAGAGGCCTTGAGATCCGGCTTCGCTAAAGCCCAGGCACTGGAAGAAAGACAAAGAATGGCCAGGCAGCAGGCGAACCAATTTAACCCGCTTTCAGGAAAGGTCTTTCTCCGGCTTGATTTCATCTTCGTCAAGATAAGGTCGCAAGGCCTTCGGCATCAAGATGGTTCCGTCCTCCTGCTGATAATTTTCCAGAACAGCCACCAGGGTGCGTCCCACCGCCAGAGCGGAGCCGTTTAAGGTATGAAGGAAGGCGGGTTTTCCCTCTTTTTCCCGAAACCTCAGATTAGCCCGGCGGGCCTGAAAGTCGGTGAAATTGCTACAGGAGGAAATTTCCCGGTACCTGTTCTGGCTGGGCAGCCATACTTCTATATCAAAAGTTTTGGCTGCCGAAAACCCCAGATCACCGCCGCAGAGGTTTACCACCCGATAGGGCAGCTCCAGTCTCCGCAGTACCTCTTCCGCGTTTTTAAGCAACCTTTCCAGTTCCTCATATGAATTATCAGGGCGGACGAACTTTACCAGTTCCACCTTGTGAAACTGATGCTGGCGGATAATCCCTTTAGTGTCTTTACCGTAAGATCCGGCTTCCCTGCGGAAACAGGGGGTGTAGGAAACATAGGACAGAGGCAGTTCCTCTCCGGCCAGGATTTCATCCCGGTGCAGGTTGGTAACCGGTACTTCGGCCGTAGGAATCAAATAATAGCCATCGCGGGGAAGGGAAAACAGATCATCATCGAATTTGGGGAGCTGCCCGGTGCCGGTCAGGCTATCGGCATTAACCAGATAGGGAGGAATGATCTCCGTATAGCCGTGCTCCTTGACATGAAGGTCCAGCATAAAGGAGGCCAGCGCCCGCTCCAGCCGGGCGCCCAGGCCTTTGAAGACACAGAACCGGGCGCCGCTGATCTTGGCCGCCCTCTGGAAATCAAGAATGCCCAGACTGACTCCAAGCTCATCATGGCTTTTCGGCTTAAAAGAAATTTTTTTTATCTCCCCCCAGCTCGATATCATCTGGTTGTCATATTCCGTTTGCCCTTCCGGCACCGAATCATCAGGCAAATTGGGGATCTGGAGCAGGATTTTCCTGATTTCCTCCTGCACCTCTCTCAAGCGCTCATCCAACTGCTTGATCTCCCGGGAAACCGCCTTCATTTCCGCCACCTCTTTGGAGAAATCACCTCCCGAGCGTTTTATCTCAACCATCCGGCCGGAAAACCGGTTCTTCCGGCCTCTCAGCCCCTCGTTCCGGTTGATCAGTTCCCGGCGACGTTCACTGAGATCTATAACTTCCTTTAAGAAATCATCATAAGAACCGTTACGGAGAGACAGTTTCTCTCTTACCGCTTCTATATTTTCACAAATAAAGCGCAAATCCAGCATATTTGATACCGCAGAGAATCATAATTGTTTGAGAGTCGAGGAATTATAACAACTATCATGAGATAATTCAATTTACGCAAGTCCAACCTGGAATTATATGTTATAATGAGTATATTGTGGATAATGTTTTGCTAACCCGGTCTATTCATAAACTTGGCTGACATTTGCCAGACCCCAGAAAATGAAT
>JBHHXV010000259.1:0-3243 GCA_046757225.1 bacterium | reverse complement strand
GGACGTTGGCATATAACCTTTTCCGTCATAGAGTCTGGCAAATATCACTCAAGTTTAATAAACCGGGCTAAGCGCATATGTTTGAAAAAAAGATGAGAGCGGTCGGGTTCTTGACTCTTGTTTTCTTGCTCGGTTGTCATGGTAAGGCTGAGGAAGCGGTAAGGAACCGCTTTCCGGGTATGATTTATATCCCGGCCGGTTACTTCATCAGGGGAACAGACCTGGAGCGGGAGCCTAAAGCAAATCTCCCTTCCGGGTTGAGCCGCCCCCCTTATGAAAATGAATCTCCCAGAAAAAAAATTTATTTAGATACTTTTTATATTGATAAATATGAGGTAACATATAGAGAATATCAGAATTTTATTTATGAGACCGGTTACCCCAAACCCCGGAACTGGGATCAGACCGACCTGTTCGAGAAAGCGGTTTACCCGGTATTGAATGTCAGCTGGCAGGGAGCGGCCGCCTACGCGAAATGGCGCGGCAAACGGCTTCCCAGCGAAAGCGAGTGGGAAAAGGCCGCCCGGGGAACCGACGGAAGACGCTTTATCTGGGGGAACGATGTAGACAGATTAAAAGGATTAACCGGTAAAAACCGTTATTACCCGGTTAACCGCACCCCTGATTACGATGTTTCTTCTTTTGGGGTAAGGGGCATGCTGGGCAATGTTTCCGAGTGGACGGCCGGCTGGTACCGGCCTTATCCGGGAAACCGGTACCCTGATCCCGAATACGGGAAAAAATTCAAGGTGATTAGAGGCGGGACCTTCGATCCTTCCGGGCATTACAATGCCCCCTATTTTTTTCGGGCCGCTTACCGGATGATGGGAGATCCGAAGACCGGCTATCAAGATGTCGGTTTTCGCTGCGCCAGGTCAGCAAAAAAGAAAGACAGGAGGTAGAGTTATGAAAAGAAATTCTGTAATCTGCTTTACTTTGTTACTTTTGTCAACCGCCCTTTCTCCGGTTATGGCCTTTCAGGAGAAGCTCGATTATCAGAGGTTCAGGCTGGGGACATCCCGGATCGGCCAGGTATACCTGCTCAACCCCTACTGGAATGACGACCTGGATCATCTGGCGGTCAATGCCCGGCGCAAAGTGATTATTAAAAGACGAAACAAGCTCTTTGAGATGCTTATAGGTATAGGCAAAGAGGTGAAGCCCGGGGAAAGACTGGAAGTGGCCCCGGAAGATTATCCCCTTGTTTACCAACAGGTACATGACCGGATCGGGGACAAGTGGGAGATTCAAGGAGAAAACGGCGTCCATTTCCGGGGCAGGCTTACCGGCTTCCTGCTGCACAGAACCAAGATTGACCGGGGAGTTTTACATGGCTTGAGAATGTTTGCCCTGATTACCCCCGAAAGGGAATTCTCTCCGGCTGAAAAGGAGTCACCCCGTCAATCCTTCTATAACCTGGTAGGTTTCGCCAACCGCCGAACAAAACCGAAAATAACCGATTTTCAACTGATTGATAAAGTATCTGTTCCCAAATCCCTGATACCGTTCTGGATAAAGAATGAAATTTATACCAAGCTCAATATCAAGGATAAGCACACCACCTTGAAATACCGGTTCTGGCACGACGGCCGGCAGGATGATAAGAATTATTACTTAAGTTTTACCATCAGGGAATTCGCCGACCCGGAATCTCACCGGGGACTGTATAAGGCGTCTCTGGCCGAATCTGCGGAGAAGATCGCCCTGAGTTCGCCGGTGATTCCTTCCAGCCACAGCAACCATGACGGCTGCCTGGACTTATACCCGGAAAACCGGTTTACCTTCAAAACCGGCAGGGGGAAAAAAGATATGTACATCTTATCCTGTAACTGCTATAAAGGCGAATATTCGATGATTGTGGAGCTTACCCCCAAGGATTATAAAGTCATCTGTTATTCCGAGGATATCAAGTCCTGGAAACGAAACTGGTAGCAGACAGGATAATAATCAAAGCCCCCAACTGGATCGGGGACATGATTATGGCTACCCCCCTGATTTCTGTGTTAGCCGATGCCCTGCCTCAGGCCCGGATTGATTTACTGGCCAGCTCCTGGGTGGCGGACATTCTGCAACACCATCCCCGTATACATCATATATACTGTACTGACCGCCCCCCTGTCCTGGATTCGGTTACCGGCCGGGTAAGGTTCTGGAAAGAACTCAGGCGGGAAAAATACGACCTGGGAATCGTCCTGCCCAACTCCTTTAAATCAGCCGGCCAGCTCTACCTGACCGGCGCGCGAAAAAGAATCGGGTACAGCACCGACGCCAGAGGATTTTTTCTTACCCGCTCCCTGCCCGTAGATCGAGCGGCCAATGAACTGCTGCATCAATCGGTCTATTATCTTAAAATCCTCACGCTCTTAGGAATAGGGATTCCCTCCCCGGTTCCCCCATCAAAGATATATCTGACCGAACCGGAAAAAGAGTGGGGCGATAAGTATATAAAGAAACTCAAGAAAGGAAGCGATCATCCGGTAATAGCGATCGCTCCCGGTTCTTCCAAGCCGGAACGCTGCTGGCATGTTGACCGCATGATCCTGTTGGCCCGAAAACTGGTCGAGGAATGTAAGGCGGATATTGTTTTATTGGGGAGTTCCCGGGAAAGGCCGCTGTTAGAGCGGATAAGGGACGGTATCGGAGAACGGGTCATAATAGGCGACCGCTTCAGCATACGCCAGGTCGCGGCGGTGATCAGGGCGAGTTCGTTACTGATCGGAAACAACAGCGGCCTGATTCACCTGGCGGCGGCGGTAGGAGCCAGACTGGTGGCAATTTTCGGCCCCGGAAGCCCCCTGGTCACTTCCCCTTATCCCGCCAATCATCCTTACCAGACCATAATTTATCACCCAACGGATTGCAGCCCCTGCCGGGAACGCTTTTTCAGGGAATGCCGGCCTTCGGAGTCGAACAAGCCGGTCTGCCTGGAATCGATCGAGGTGAAAGAGGTATTTGAAGCCGCCCGAAAACAACTGAAACCGTAAAGGGGACAGGTTTGCTGATTGAGATGAAGAGGGTAATTGGTGAAGTTGTTAGGGGGGGTGAGTGGGTAAAAGGTAGGGTTTACTATTATATTAAGCTAAACTAACGCATGAGTGTGTTTTTGTCACAGGAGAATAAAAGTTCTCACATGCAGCTATCTAATTTGTTATTATATATCAGTAGTGTCCGGTTTTTGCATGCCGAACAAATAGTTACTTTTTATCAGTTTCCCTTCAACTTTTTTGGGCTAACAAATTTTGT
>JBHHXV010000258.1:0-3264 GCA_046757225.1 bacterium | reverse complement strand
CCCGCCATTTGATATCCACCTTAGGCAGGTTGCGGACATCGATATTCAGGTACCCGTCCCGGTAATCCTCCCCGCAGCCCAGATTAAGCCTTACCGGGGACTCCAGGCCATAGATACTGTTTCTCTGCTGAAGCGCTTCCTTCATGAATCCTTCCTTTAAAAAATTGATCGGCCAGTTTCACGGTCTTTTTCCGGATTTCTTCCACCCCACCGTAGCAATATCTGTTTAACAGCCTCCGCGAACAGCGGTAAACCCCGTGAGCGATACAGGGAGTGGGGCACCATTGCTCCTGCCTGACCGAGGGGTAATATTTACCATAGGCGGCTCCGTCATTCATGGAAAACAGCCCGATGGTGGGTATTCCCAGCACCCCGCCCCAGTGGAGCACCGAGGTATCGACCGTAAGCAGGAGATCCATCCGGGCGAGCAGGGCGCCCAGTTCCCGGTAGCTTTCCCCTTTTATCTGCCTGCCCGGCATACTTTTATAGTGAATGTAATAAGGCTCATACCCCAGGTTCTCCAGATCCTGGTAAATCCCCTCATAATCCTGTAAATCCTTGCACCACAAATGGGAGAGCGGGGCGAAACCTATTCTTTTAGGTTCAAATTTGTGGCGGGCAGTTGATTTTATCCGTTCTTCTGCCGAGGTCAGTTCTCTCTCCGCAAGACTCAGACAGCTCACCGGCGCCTCCGGTCGATAGCCGATCCACTCAGCCCAGATATTCAGTCTGTTCCGCCACAAAAGGGCATGTTTGTTTCTGACAAATAAATTCTCCCAGATATGGCAGGGAGTGGAAATATCCACCAGGTAATTGAAATCGAAACGATACGATTCCAACCGGTTGAAATCCAGCAGTTCCAGGCCCTGACAATCGGTAAACAACTCATGATATTCCACCGGGCAGGAGAAGGAAAACCGCAGGTGGGCATACCGCCCGATCAGTTCGGGAAAGATCTGGGTAATAATAAGCATATCCCCCAGCCCTCCGTACCGGCGGACAATCAGGACCTTTTCTCCCGGAAGACACTCCGAGAGATCGTATCTCTGCGCCGCTTTCGGGGTTTTTACGGTGGTAACCGCCTTTTTCACCTGATATCTTATCTGAGCCATATCCTTGATTATGGTCGAGTGATATCATCCATAACCGTCAGCTCGGAACGTAAAACCGTATAAATCTTCCCCGCTGAGGAGGTCAATTCGATATCGTACTGGTAAGCGCCCGGGGTCAGGCCGTTGCTGTCGCCGGGAACCAGATAGATTTGAAAGACCCCGCCGATTGGATCGGTTATGGAGATTTCCGAACTGAAGTCGCTTGACTTTTGAACCAAATAGGCCACATCAGAAGAACTCTGCTTCACGGAAAACTTCAAACTCGAACCGGTCAGATCGACCGGCTGCCCCTGGCTGTCGGTTACCGAAATCTCGAGAGTCCGGTCATCCCCCCGGTAAAGGTTTATCTCTTTACTTGTCAACATCGGTCTACCCCAGTTTAATGGTTGCCTGAATTCTGTCGATCGTCCGAACGGTCACGGTGATGGTTTCCACCACCGCCAGCGCTTCCGGAGAGACAACCCCCTTGGTCGCCAGCGCTAAACTCATTGTTTGGTCACCTTATAAGAGGTTAACAGTCCCGAGGAATAAACCGCCGCGATATCGTAAGAGGCGATCACATCGCTCGCCGTTCCCACGCTGGCGGCGAGGGAATAGACTCTTATCCGGCCGGAAGTAAGCTGTCCCTGGGAATAAACCGTGTTATCCAGGTAATAATTCTCCTGGCCCAAGCCCAGTATCCGATCCAGAACAGCCGCTGTATCAGCGGGCAGGTTATCGGTCCTGGCTTTTACCGCCGCGGTATCGCCTTTGATTTCCTGCTGCGTATTCCCCACCGTATTGATCACGTCCCGCCAATCCTTGGCCCCAGTACCAGTTGCTAAGACACCTATTGCTTCAGCATTTCTTTCATTAGCCGTGAAATTAATACCATAAAAGCCATTTGAAATTTCTACTGCCGCATTTGCAGACGCAGCAAAGGCTCCCCCGTCTTTTGATATTTGAACGGAAGGGGTGATCCCGGTAACCGCGTCGCCGGAAGCATCCACCATCGCAAAGACATAATTTGAAAAAGCCGTGTTCTTTTTGTTCTCAGCCATCAGGCTATTCCCCTTAATACATTGGTGACGATCGCCCACCAAACCATTCTCAGCCCGTTTTTCAAGCCGGTTATCATTCCCGTCCTCATTTTATGAACAGGAGGGCGGCCTTGATTAAACAACAGTAATAAACTCAAGTTATCTTATCCCTTCATTAATCCAGGGATCGCCGGAGAAGCCGTCCATGGTTCCTTCGTTCCCCTTTCCCGACCAATCCCTGATTGACGTTCCATGCCCCTCGTTAAATCTCCACCAGCCTTCCAGAGCTTGAAAATTCCGGTAATTCTGATAATCCCCGTTATATGTGAAAATTTCACTTGAACCCAAAACACGGCGGTAAACACGTATATCGAAAATATCGCCGTCAAAATTGTTGCTGGTTCCAGAGCTTCCTCCCCCTCCGATGATGAAAGGAAAAGTGGTCTCCGCGGCAAAAGGCAGCGCCGCGTTTTTCTTTTCAACCCCGTCAACATAAATATAACCGTTTGTTCCATCGCAATAAGCGCAGACGCGGTAGACCGTTCCAGTGGTGATAACCCCCGAGGCGGTGATTATAAGCGACTGAGTGCCTGAAACATTGGTAAGCAACACTACGGCTCCGCTGGAAGCGACTCTTAAAGCGTATCCACCATACTTATAACGGCCATTGGACAGCACGTCCTGACTTGCCGCTAAACTGTTAACCCGTACTACACACTGAATGGCCAAAGCCCCGGTAATATTCAGAGAGGGGTCATTTCCACAATTAACATACTGGTCCACCCCGCCAAAAGCTAATCCCCACCGGCTGCTGACCGGCTCCAGCAGGTTTGGCTGGAGAGTGGGCGGGAAAAGACCAGCCTGCGGCCTTAATAAGTTAATCCCTGTCACGCTACACCGCCTTTGCCCAGACCGAAACGCTTCCGGAATTGGAAGGAGCGGCAGCCAGAACCACCCGGAAACTGGCAGCTCCATAGACAGGCAGGATCACTCCTTCACCGTGAAAATAGCCGGTCTCCCGGATATCGTCCTGCTCCCCGGTATTGGCCGGGGTGACCTTTACTGAGTAGATTCTACCGACAGCGGCGTTACTGTCTTTCAGAACTATCCAGAAAGGGGCTGTAACATTATCG
>JBHHXV010000257.1:0-3274 GCA_046757225.1 bacterium | reverse complement strand
GGAACCTCATTGAGGAAGCAATCAGGAAACAAAAGAACCGGGATAAGGTGCTGCGGTTGGAAAGCAAACTTTCCAAAGCGGTCGGGTATTACCGGCGGGCCAAAGAGTTTATCGGTCAGAAGCGGGTACTGTCCGCTTTGAAACCGTTACAAGACGCCGGGGAACTGGTCAAGCTCCATCGTAATGACCCCTTGTTTTACGAGGCCCGGGAAAACATTCTAAGAAAAGAAAAGCTGGATCTCGATCAGATCCAGCTTGACCGCAACCTGATAAGAGACGGAATCTTTCTGGATATCGTCTCCGGTGACGGCCAGCGGGTGGAAGCCGGAGCCAGGCTCCCCCTGCCTTTGAAGGTAAAAGCCGGCTGCAACCTTTCAGGCAAGGAAATCCCCCTGGTCCGGGTACCGGTGGTTTTTAAGCTCAAAGGAGAAAAACTGGCGGCCTTGTCTACCGATCAAAACGGTTTTGCCTCACTGGACGTGTTAAACAGCTCCCGGAGCGCTGACCTGAAAATAGTCGCGACCATAGACCGGGAACCCTGGAGAGGGGAGGCCACCTTCAATATCACTGTTGCGGGACGAAAAACCAAAGGAGCGGTATCGATAAATTACAGTTTTATTTATGAAAAAGACGGCCGGGTGGGAAAGCTGGAAAACGGGATGAGTTTGAGATCCGAGAACGCTTCTTATGAATCATCCGACAAATACAAGATCTGGTTCAGCCCCGAGCAGGAGTGTTTTGTGTATATTTATCAGGTGGATTCATCGGGAGCGGTGTACCAGTTGTTTCCCAACCGGGAGTATTCCGATTATTCCAACCCGGTAAAGAAATACCACACATACATTATTCCCCGTTCAAAACACCTTCCTGACGGATTTCCTCTCGATCAGGTAAGGGGAGAGGAACGGTTATATTTATTGGCCGCTGCAAGCGAAGGGAGCGTCAGTGATCTGCTTAAACTTTCCAGACAGCTTAAGAGCGCAACTGACGCGCGGAAAACGGCGGTTACCGAGCAGATAAAAAACTATCTTGACAATTCTCAGGGGGCCGCCAACAGGGGATTAGGAAAAACCTTTTCCAGCTCTTCCGGCAGCCGGATCAAAAATAATTCAAGTTCCTTCAACGCCATTTATGAAAAATTGTCTTCAAGCGAAGATTACTTTGTGGAAGTAAGAAGCTTCCAGCATGAGTGAGGTATTATGAGCAGGATAACCCCTTCTTGTTTATGGCAGTTGATCATCGTTCTGCTCCTGGGCTTTCCTCAAACATCAATGGCCGGCCGAGGTCCGGGGAAGACCACCGCCGGCAAATCTAAACCGATGAAGGTTGTAACCAAATCAGGGAAAAACCTTGACTTGTATAAGGGCAGCTACGCGCTCCTGATCGGGGTGAGTGATTATAAAAACTGGCCTAACCTGCCGGGCGCTAAACAGGATGTCGAAATAGTCGGTTCTCTGTTATCCGAAACAGGCTTTCACACCACCACGGTTTTAAATCCCGATTTACGGGAAATGGAAGAGGCCTTCAAAAACTTTATCAATCAACACGGCCGGGGAAAGGATAACCGGCTGCTGTTTTACTTCGCCGGGCACGGTTACACCGTCAGACCGGAATATGGCGGCGATTCGCTGGGCTATATCGTTCCCCGGGAAGCGCCCAATCCCAACCGTGATCTGGCCGGTTTCAAGAGTGCGGCCCTCAGTATGCAGCGGATTGAGGAGTACGCCTTGACCCTCGATTCCAAACACGCCCTGTTCCTCTTTGACAGCTGTTTTTCCGGTTCCCTGTTCGCCCTCAACCGGGCGATTCCCGGAGATATTACCTACAAAACCGTGCAGCCGGTACGGCAGTTCATTACCGCCGGCCAGGCCGATGAGAAAGTTCCCGATGACAGCCTGTTCCGCAAGATGGTGGTGGCGGCTTTAAAGGGAGAAGGGGACATGGACCGGGACGGTTACATGACCGGTACTGAACTGGGCCAGTTTTTACAGAAAAAAGTGATCAACTACTCCAAAGGGTCCCAGCATCCCCAGTACGGCAAGATCCGCAACCCCTATCTGGACAAGGGAGATTTTGTCTTCATGTCCCTGAACACGATCAGCAGAAGCAGCTCCGGTTCTTCATCCCTTTCGGAGATTGAATCTCAGTCGGAGCCAATCGAGTTGCCGCCTCAGTCCGGGGCAGCTCCCGATATCTTAAAAACACCGAAATCCAAGAAAGCGGCTAAACAAAAAGGGGATAACAGGCAGCGAAAACATGAAGATCAGCGGGCTAAACAGGAGGGGAATACCGGTTCCTCGTCAGCAACCAGTGCCCCGGTATCAGAAACACCCGGCCAAACCTGGTATGACTCGGATCACGGGATGAAATTCGTATATATAGCCCCCGGCAGTTTTGATATGGGGAGCGAGAACGGTTTTGATGACGAGAAACCGGTGCATAGGGTGAATATTACGGAATGGTTTTACCTGCAAACTACCGAGGTGACCCAGGGGCAGTGGCGTTCGGTAATGGGGGACGATCCGCCGGAATTGCATTTCAAAGACTGCGGAGATGACTGCCCGGTGGAAAGAGTCTCCTGGAATGATGTTCAAGAATTCTTTGCCAGGTTGAATCAGCACAACCAGGGCAGCAACTATAAATTCAGTCTGCCCACCGAAGCTCAGTGGGAGTACGCCTGCCGGGCCGGGAGTAGCACCAGGTACTCATTTGGCGACAATGAAAGCGAACTGGGCAATTATGCCTGGTATCGGAAAAACTCGGAAATGACAACGCACCCGGTAGCACAAAAGCTTCCGAATGCCTGGGGTTTGTATGATATGCACGGTAATGTCTGGGAGTGGTGCCTGGATCGGTATGATAAGGGATATTACGCCCTGAGCAACATAAACGACCCGGAAGGAGCCGTTCGTGGAACATTCAGGGTTCTACGGGGCGGTTCTTGGAATTTCAAACCGGGGTTTGTGCGCTCGGCTTACCGTTACTGGTTCAAACCGGTTGTCAGGAACTACCTTATCGGGTTCCGTTGCTCCAGAAGTCTTAAATAATCGTCCTGATAATTCGGGTACATAATGTTTATTGCAAAATCCCCCCGCCTCACCGCCTCACCGCCTCACCCGGCCCATTCATAAACTTCATTTGCTTTTCCCCCATATCGATAAAGGGATCAGGTCCGCCTGTCACTATTCCTGCGCTATTCAGCGCTAAAATAAGTTATGAAACTAAACTTTCGCACCCTCTAAAAGGAGGATTTCTATAGGATTTGGAACGATGT
>JBHHXV010000256.1:0-3279 GCA_046757225.1 bacterium | reverse complement strand
GATTCATTTTCTGGGGTCTGGCAAATGTCAGCCAAGTTTATGAATAGACCGGGTGCTAACGGTAACCGGAGGTTTCGTCGATCAACCGGGAGGGCTCCAGCCTGAACACGAGATCACCGGTTCTTACCCCGGCCGGATCTACCGGGTAATCGTGGCCGATCACCTCCAGCTTGTCATTCTCGTATATATATTTAAAAAGATACCCCTCTCCTTTCTGGTTCAGTTGGTGTTCATTACCTAAAACATGTCTGCTGACATTGCCTCTGATGTAATAGTGAACCCTCCCTCCCGGAGAGATTTCCGGTCGGCTTTTTCGTATGTCGGCCATGTATTTATCAGCCACGGGCCACCATTTCAAAAGGCCGTCGTCTTTTGTCCTTGTCCGAACGAGAAAATAAAACCCCGCCAGAAAATGAACCGCCAGCAAAAAAGAGATGCCTCGGAAAAGCAGCGCTTTTTCCGAATAAAACAGGTCATAATAATACTCTATCCAGGAGGCGACTGCCAGAGAAGATCCGACGAGAGAGAGATAAAGGTATTCAGGGGAAAGGGTGCTGAAAAAACAATACAGCGACACGTACAGCAGAAACCAGGCGCTTCCCCATATCATGTTGTTTCTCAGGCGGCCGGAAAGCCGCATGGGCCGTCTTAAGACCTGCGAATAAATAATATGCCCGGATACCAGCACGGCGATATAAATATTGACGTCGACCAGGTTCAATCCCATGTTCGAAAGCCGGACAGACGCTATGCTACGGGTGAGAAAATTAAAATTAAAGCGGATCAGATTCATCAGGTTGCCGAAAAAATGATTAACGGACAGGCTTCTGAATGAAATACTTACCCCCTGTTTTTTCATAGAAACTTTTCCTATAAAAAAGGGAACCCTGATCAGGAGATACCCGAATATCACCGCGAAAAAGGGGTAAAGACCGGCCAGCCTTTTTTTTACTTCAGCCAGAGTGATTTTTTTACCGCGATTGAAGACGAGCTCGTAAAACAGGATTCCCACCGGAAGCAGCACAAATGTTTCCCTGGTCAACATGGCCAATAAATAGGTAAAAACGTACAGGGGCGAGAAGACCGCCTTTCTTTCCTTGGACTTAAGGTATAGGATGAAGGTCAACAAAGTGAAAAAACACAATTTCGGCGGGGAATAGTTCAGGATGTAATAACTGCGGATAACCGCTATCCTGGTAAGAAAAACCAATAACGACAGCAGGGCCGTCTTGCGGCTTCCGGTTATTCGCGAGACCAGCAGGTAAAGCAAAAAGGCGTTGCAGCAGTTGATCAGTAAAACCACTGCGTGCAGAGCCTGGGAATTATAACCGAACAGTTTCCGGCTTGCGAGAAAGAACAGATAGTGATTGAGCGGCCGGAACTCCACGCTGTGGAGAAAGCCGGTAAAATAAGCCCATACCTCGGAGAGATTTCCGTTTCCGGCCTTTACGAACAGGTTCAGGTCCAGGCCGGCCATGCCGAAATGAAGCGCGGGGTAATAGACGATAAACACAAAGCTTACGATTGAAAGAAAAACCGTTATGGTGAAGTATTTTTCTTTCATGCCGCTTTATTCATTCTTGGGGTGAAAAAAATCTTCAAGATTATAAAGAGCAAAATTACAACTGTTTGAAAGCCAGGGCCGGTGGATATGGTAAGGGTGAGGCCAGGTCATAAGCGGCTTATGCTTTTTCAGGGTCTTATCATAATAACCGACCCGGGCCGCCGCCCCGATCCCTGAAATTAAGAGATATCCGTATTTCTTTTTTTGATAAAGAGCTTTGAGTTTATTCCAGTTTATTTTACCATTAAAAAAAAGACGGTAATCCCCATAAGCGGAAGGAGAGATTGATGAATCTCCTTTTTCATAGAGATCGAGCGAAGCTATTATCTGATTCTTGCCGATCCGCCGCTGTTTTATCCATGTGGTTATCGGGGTTATTTTGAAGGTGCTGTCGATGATCCGGTTGCATTTCAAAAAAGAAAAGGCCACGAAGACCACCAGGAAGGAGATAATCCAGTATTCATTTGTTTTTTTTTCCAGATCATGGAGGAGATAAGCGCAGCAGATACAGACAAAAGGGGTAAGAAACAGATATTTTCTGGGAAAAATAGAATGAACCTTCAACAAGGCCATGGAGCTGAAAATAAGGTAACCGGTGATGATAAAACCGAAAAGCCACAACAGGGAATCGTCTCTTTTCAAGGCTCCGCTGATTATACAATACACGAAGGTTAAAATTACCAGCCCGAGTTGCCATACCCCTCCCTGCGCAAAGGTTTCTTTGAAAAACCACAGGGGGGTTAACACGCTTTTGGGGGCATACATTGCTGTCTCTTTTTGATATACGAGCAGGGATGAGTAAAAAGAGCCGGGAAGCATGGAAAACAGCTGAAGCCGGCAGATAATTTCCAGTCCGGCCAGGGGGAGCAGGCACCCCCCTGCCCAGACAGCGCTTTTGGTGATTATCTTTTTTGTCTTCGCCCCGGTTAATCTTTGGGTAACGATAAACATGATCAAAAAAGCGGCGATCGGGGCGTAGGAAACCGCATAAGTCAGAAAGGCGGAACCGAATAAAAGCCCGGAAGCGAACTCTTTTCTGGCGGAATATCCGTGGTTCCGGGATAATAAAAACAGATAATATCCCCCCAGCAGCAGAAAGGTCTGCAAGACCGCCGCATAGCCTGTGCGGGAAAAATAGACGTGATAACCGAAAACCGAAAAGATCAGGGCGGCGTAACTCCCTGTTTTTTCATTGAAAAGGGCTTTGCCGACCAGAAAAACCAGTATTATGCTGGCAACTCCCCAGAAAGCGGTGCTGTGCAGGACAATGTCGTAAACAACAACTCCCTTCAGAAGCATAATCGGTATTTTATAGACAAGATAGATGAAGAGGCTGTTTATGTTTAATTTGAGCGTTCTGTACTCGTCGGGAAAGAGGAATCTGCCCCCGGATAAATTGACGACCCTGACAAAGGTTCCCAGAACCACGGAGCATATCAGGATCGAGAGAGCGAATCCGTTTTCTTTACGGGCGCTGAAATTAAGCATGTGCTGGAGTTTATCCCTGCTGTCTATTGGAAAAGAAGAGGCTGGATCAATGATTTCTGGGGTGGACATTCCGGTGTAGTAAGGGAAAAAGATCAGTCCGATTCTTGACCCGAAACCTTATCATATCCGGCCTGGCTTTACAAGACCTAACTTCTCGTGTACATTTAGCTGTACCCGAATAATTCGGGAATCATAACCGGCGAAACGGTATTTATTTGAAAAGCGAA
>JBHHXV010000255.1:0-3325 GCA_046757225.1 bacterium | reverse complement strand
AAAACTTTAGTCGGCTTGCAGCCGAACCCGCAAAGCTACCGCTCTTTAGGCGGTAGTAGTTTACCTGGTTACAAGGTTGTTTGGGAATTGAAACGGTGTTAATGCAAGCGAATGAGCTGGAAAACATCGGCGCGAAAGACGAACTGCTCGTCAATATCTGTTTGCAGTTACAGGCAGAGGTCTATATTTCCCCTCCCGGTTCCAAGGTTTATCTATCCCAGTCGAACGTTTTTGAAGATAAGGGAATACGTGTCCACTATCAAACTTTTTCACATCCGGAATATGGGCAGCAATTCGGTTCGTTTCTTCCCTATATGTCGGTAGTTGACCTGCTGTTCAATGCCGGCCCGGACAGTCTTCTCTTAATTCGCAGCGGGTGTGGCATCGAATAATCAATGAAAATTGATTTAATCAAGAGACCATCAGCGATTATTCAGGCAAGAATGACTTCTTCAAGGCTTCCGGGTAAGGTCTTGAAGGAAGTGAAGGGGAAACCACTCCTGAGTTATTTGATCGAGCGGTTACGGCTGTGCAGTCAGTTGAAAAAGCTGGTTCTGGCTACGACAACAAATGCTGAAGACGACCCAATAGCACGTTTTGCCGAGAAAGAAAGGCTCCATATTTACCGGGGTTCGGAAAATGACGTATTGGATCGCTATTATCAAGCCGCCTGTATGTTTCAATCGGATCATGTCATGCGGATTACCGCTGATTGTCCCCTGATCGATCCCCGGCTTTGTGACCAGTTAGTGACAATTTATCAGGAGTCAATGGTTGACTATCTGCATCTCGGTCCCAGTTTCGCCGAGGGAGTTGATAGCGAAATATTCTCCTTTAAGGCCCTGGAACAGGCCTGGAATGGGGCCAGGCTGAAATCGGAAAGGGAGCACGTTACCCTTTACCTGCATAATCACCCGGAACTCTTTAAGAAAAAAGTTTTAACCAATGACACTGATGACAGTAAATATAGATTTACCGTGGACGAACCGGCCGACTTTCAGGTGGTAAAAGCAATATTGGAAGAACTTTACAAAGAAGGAGCTTCCTGTTTTTATACAGATGAGATAAAGACCTTTCTGGATGCCCGGCCCGATCTGTCAAGCCTGAATGCGGATATCGTAAGAAATGAAGGTTTGTTTAAATCCCTCATGGCGGATGGTTTCATCTCTTAGCCCGAATAATTCGGGAATCATAGCAAAGCAGATGACATGTTGTTGAAAATAGTTACTTTTTATCAGTTTCCCTTCAACTTTTTTGGGCTAACAAATTTTGTATGGACGTTGGCCTAATTCATTTTCCGGTAAGGGGTCTGGCAAATGTCAGCCAAGTTTATGAATAGACCGGGTTAGGCGGCAGATCGATGGAGTACATTCATTTTTCCGATCAGGAGTTTCAGGGGTTACTCGATCATAAGCTGATTGAAATCCCCGGAGTAACAGCTTTTTATAGCCGCCTGTCAAGGGAGTATGACCATCTTTATCTACAGGACAAGCTGATAAAAGATCTTTCTTTTTTTATTTTGTATAAAGACGGGGCTGTAGCTGGCTTTGCTCCTTTATATCTCTGTAATGTGGATGGAGAAATGAGCTTTTCTTATGATGCGCAATATTTGGCCGCTCCTGTCTTCAGGGCTCAGGAAAACGATCCCTCCCGGTCAAAAGTTGAAAAAGCCATTTTCGATCATATTGAAGAACTGGCTGAGCAAAATCAAGTAAAACGATATAAAGCGGCCATTTCCCCCATTTTACACTTTTCCGGAATAACGTTTATCAATTATCTTTTATCCTACGGGTTCGAGGATAAATCTTCATCCTCGTCCGTTCTCGATTTATCACTGGGGGAAAGCGTTCTGTGGCAAAGATTGAGAAAAAGCTATAAAGGGCTGATCAACAAAATGAAAAGGGAATATGAAACGATAGTGATTGATTCCAGAAACTGGGAATTAGATCTCTGTGAAAATTATCGCAAACTTCACTTAAAAGCCGCGGGCCGGGCAACAAGAGCATTGGAGACCTTTCATACAATGTATGAAATGGTCCGCCAGGATCAAGGATTTATCGTTTTAGTCTTTGACAGAGAAGATAAATATGTAGGGGCTTCTTTTTATTTAAGATATAACGGCTCTATCTTTTATGGATCCAGCGCAACGATTCCGGAAATATCTCATAATGCCGGTATCGGACATTTGAATATATGGAAGGCCGTACAGTACTCCATTAATAGAGGTGATCGTTTTTTTGAAATAGGGCAAGTTTATCTCCCCAATGAAGAAGGATTAACGGATAAATTAAAAAGTATTTCCCATTTTAAGAGCGGGTTCGGAGGGCGGAAAGTCACCTGGTTTCGCGGAGAAAGGATTTATCGTTAACCAGAATTGTTCGGGCTTGGCGTTACAGGGAGTTCTTAATGACCGGTATATATCCTGTTTATAGAAAGAGTAACCGGGGAACTGGGTTTTTCTCTGTTTGTGAATCATTGACTGGTCTTGGTATTCTTCCGTTTTCCTGTGGAAGGTCCGCCATGGTGGCTGGGTTACGGGCAGCGGGGTTGGGACGGATGGACGAAATCCTGATTCCGCCCTATATGTGTGGGGCAGTGTTGTCGGCCTTGTATCGAACCTGCTTTCCCTCTATGACGCCATCAGGCCGGACCAAAGCGGTTTTTGTTTACCACCAGTTCGGTTTTCCCCAAAAACTCTCAGGGATTGAGAAGCTGGCCCAAGAGAAAGGATGGGTCATCTTAAATGACTGTGCCAATACCGTTTTCACGAGAGTCGGGGGTAAACTTCTGGTGGAATGGGGGGATTTTTCCATAATCAGTCTCGCTAAGCTATATCCCTGTGGGTTGGGCGGAGGATTTTACAGTCAACAGCCGAATTTACGGAAAATCGTTTGTGCGGAACACCAAAGAGTCGCCGGCAGGCAGGCGGAACGAGCTGACCAGGCCCTGGAAAAACTGATTAATATTAATAACGGCCTTTTTAAGGATGAAACCGTTTTTGAAATACATGGTCTGTACGGATATCTGCCTGAACTGGCGGCCTTCCCTCAAAAGGCCTGCTCCGCCCTGCCATCTACGGAAAAAGAGATAAAAAAAGATATTGCCCGGAGAAAAAACATCTGGTCCCTGGTTAAGGGGATGTTGCCGGCACGTGTTCCCATATGTGATGAGGGCGATGAAGTCGTTCCTTTTGCGATACCGGTTTCCGGAGACCCTTCTGATCTGGAGAAGATGTCGAATAAAATCAAAAAGAAACTGTCCCTGGATGCGCCTGTTCTGCATTTTGATTTTTCCCGAAACATGTTGAAACCCGATTATAGAAAAT
>JBHHXV010000254.1:0-3342 GCA_046757225.1 bacterium | reverse complement strand
ATTTTCAACAACATATCATCTGCTTTGCTATGATTCCCGAATTATTCGGGTTATAGATATTTTACAAGCGATTTTATAACGGCTTGATTTTCTTCCCTGGTGCCGAAGGTAAGGCGCAGGTAAGTGGGGAGCCGGTAAACGCCCATCATCCGCCCGAAGATACCGTCATGAAGCATTTTCTCATATATTTCCCGGCCCGGTTTCCGAGTATCGAACAAGATAAAGTTGGCGCAGGTAGGCACATATTTTATCCCCAGCCGGTCAAATTCCCGGTAAAAGAATGCTTTTCCTTCCCTGACCAACTCGAGGGTCTTCCGTTGATATTCCTCGTCATCCAGCGCTCCCAGGGCGGCGGCCTGAGCCAGGATGTTCACGTTAAAAGGCATCCGCACGAGGTTTAAATAACCGATAATTTCCGGATGGGCGACCGCGTACCCGATTCTCAAACCGGCCAGACCGTAAAACTTGGAGAAGGTGCGCATGGTAATCAGATAACGCCCCCGGCGGATATACTCCAGGAAATCAGGATGATCGGGGCCATCGGTAAATTCCGTGTAAGCCTCGTCGATCACCACGATTACCCGCTCAGGAACAGCGCTCATAAACCGCCGGAAATCATCTCTTTTTACGATAGTTCCGGTGGGGTTGTTGGGGGTGCAGATAAATACCAGCTTGGTTCTGGAAGAAATCCGCTCGGCCATCGCCTCCAGATCATGGTGGAAGTCTTTCATCGGCACCGGCGTTTCCAGGCCCCCCGCTTCCTGGGCAGCCAGGCCATAAACCGGAAAGGTGGGGGGGGCCTGGATAAACTCTTCGCCCGGGTTTAAAAAGGAGCGGCAGATAAAACCGATCAGTTCGTCCGAGCCGTTGCCGAAAATCAATTGTTCGGCCGCCATGCCCAGTTTTTCCGCCAGCCTGGTTTTCAGATAAAAGCAGTTTCCCTCCGGGTAGCGGTGGATCTCCCCCAGGTGGTCCGCTATCGCTTCTACCGCTTTCTGAGAAGGCCCCAGGTTGTTTTCATTGGATGACACCCTCGTGGAATTTCTCAGTCCCAGCTCCCTTTTCTGTTCCCGGTGCGGCCGGCCGGGATTGTAGGGATGGATATCCTTGATATTGGGGTTGATAAGTTCGTCAATATTCGGATTCATCTTTAATCTTTATGAGTGGTTTGAAAATCAGCGGCCGGATACGACCCCAGGATTTTAAAGGTGGAGGCTTCTTCTTTCAGTTCGGCCAGCGACCTCTTGACCGGTTCGTCTTCCAGGTGTCCCTGCATATCCAGAAAAAAGAAGTATTCCCATGGCTTCCTTTTAAGCGGCCGGGACTCAATCTTGGTAAGGTTGACCCGGTTCCGGGAAAAAGGCTCTAACAGATGGCACAAGGCCCCGACTTTATCCCTGGCGGAAAACATGATCGAGGTTTTGTCGTTTCCCGAGGGGGAAACCGCTTTGAGGCCGGTGACCAGGAACCGGGTGATGTTGTTGGCATTATCCTCGATTCTTTCGCTGACCACGTTCAGATCGTAGATCTCGGCCGCCTGCTGGCTGGCGATCGCTCCGGAAGAAGGGCTTTCCGCGGCCAGTTCCGCGGCCCGGGCATTGCTGGAGACCTCTACGATGTCCGCTTTGGGAAGATGCTCTCTCAGCCACTTCCTGGTCTGAGCGATAGTCTGATGGTGCGAAAAAACCTTCCTGATCAACGAGATATCGGTTTGTTTGGACAGCAGGCTGTGGTTTATTTCCAGGAGGATTTCCCCACAAATTTTTAGCTCGGAATCCACGAACATGTCCAGGGTATGGTTTACCACCCCTTCATTGGAGTTCTCCACCGGCACGACCCCGTAATCCGCTCTCTGCCGCTCCACCTCAACAAAAACATCCCGTATGCCGTCACAGGAAATATAACTGAAAGACAAACCGAATTTACCGGTGGAAGCCAGATGGGTCTAGGTGCCTTTAGGGCCGAGGTAGGCCCCTTTCAGCGGTTTTTCCAGGGAAAGGGAAGCGGACATTATTTCCCGGTACACCGAATGAATACCGGAATCGGGAAACGGTCCCCTGTTCAATTCCGCCAGCCTTTTATAGACCTTCGCTTCCCGATGGGGATCATGATATTCCAGGTTATACCTGGCTTTGGTGCGGGCGACCTCCAGCACTATGCCGGTGCGCTGGTTGAGCTTCTCTATGATTTCCGAGTCGATCCGGTCGATCTGATTCCTGAGGGGTTTCAGGATCTTTTCCGCCTGCTCGGTTTTATCATCGCTCATATTATTTCAATCTTACAGGAATACCGGTTTCCATTTTGTAGACTTCAGCGGCCGCCCCGGCGATCTTCTGGTTGGCCAGGCCGTTCACATCCCGAAAGAATCTTCCCAGCCGGTTTTCCGGGACTATTCCCTGACCGGTCTCGCTGGAAACGATTATCACCCTGGAATTCAAAGATTTTCCGACCAGATCGTCCACCTCTTTCAGCAGCCGGTTTTCCGTCTCCAGACGCTGGCCGCTCTCGGTAAGATCAGGCTCTCCCATTAAATTGGCCAGCCATATCCCCAGGCTGTCGATGATGAACGAGTCAAACGAATTATCATGGTCTGTAAGCGCCTCGATTACGCTTACCGGCACTTCCAGGGTAGCCCAGCCCGGAGGGCGGTCTGAGCGGTGCCGGGCAATCCGTTCTTCCATCTCCTCATCCCCCGGCCTGGCAGTAGCCAGATAGCAGACCCGCCCCTCGGCCAGGCTTTGAGCGAATTCGGTCTTGCCGCTGCGGCAGCCGCCGATTACCAGAACTATGGACATTCAGAGAAGCTTAGATGTCGTAATAAAGGGCGAATTCATAGGGGTGGGGTCTCATGTTGACCTCGGCCACCTCGTTCTCCCTTTTGTAAGTAAGCCAGGTATCGATCACGTCCGCGGTAAACACGTCCCCTTTGAGGAGGAACTCATGGTCTTTTTCCAGGGCGTCCAGGGCTCCTGCCAGGGAAACCGGGACAGTGGGCACATTGGCCAATTCCTCGGGAGAGAGCCCGTAGATGTCCTGGTCCAGGGGCTCCCCGGGATGGATCCGGTTTTCGATGCCGTCCAGCCCGGCCATCAAGATCGCCGAAAACGCCAGGTACCCGTTACAGGACGGGTCCGGGGTGCGGAACTCGATCCGCTTGGCCTTGAGGCTGGTGGAGTACATGGGGATGCGCACCGCGGCCGAGCGGTTCCGGCTCGAGTAGGCCAGGTTCACCGGCGCCTCGAACCCGGGCACCAGCCGGCGGTAGGAGTTGGTGGAGGGGTTGCAAATGGCGCACAGGGCCGGGGCGTGCTTGAGGATGCCGCCGATGAACCACAGGGCCAT
>JBHHXV010000253.1:0-3371 GCA_046757225.1 bacterium | reverse complement strand
CCGCTGAAAAGAAGGTCGATCCCTTTTAATCCGCTTTATCTGGTAAAAACGGCCACTATGGCGCCCCCCCGGAAAAAGCGGGCGGTCAAGCCGGTAAAACCGGAAAAGATCGTAAGGAAACCGGCCAGATCCCCGGCAGTAAAATCGGTCTCCCGGTTATCGGTAAAAACCAGAGCCATAAGCCGGATAAAAAGAAAACGGTTATCAGTCAGACCGGTTCCTTCCCCAAAGCAGGTTACCGTTGCTAAACACCGGCCGATCGAACGTAAGCGCTCCAGCCGGAAATTAACCGCCCGCCGGATCTCCCCGCCCCGGGCGGCGGTCGGTTTATCAGCCAAGCCTCAAAAAGCCTTCTTACCGAAACCGGTCAGGGCCCGCCGGGTTTTGGAGTTCTCTGCCCAAGCAATCCGCACAAAGGACAGTACTTTCAGGATTGCCGGCATCCAGAAAATAAAACCGAAACCGGAAAGATTGCCGATTCCGAAAACCTGGAAAAAAAACGCCGAAGAAAACCAGGGGATTTCTGTAACCTTCAAACCGCTGGCGCAACCCGGAGAACCGGCGCAAACGCGTGAAGGCCATATAACCCCTGCCCTGATATCCCTGAAACAGAAAGGGCGCCAGCGTCTTCTCCCTCCCCGGGGAAAAGCGTTAAAATGGGGAAAAACTGCCCTGAAAAAGAAAAAAAAGACGATATCATCGGTCATGCTTAAAACCGAACCGATTGTATCGCCAGCCAACCAACCGGAAGTAAGCCGGAAAAAGCCGGACCATCGAATCAGCCGACCCGACACTTCCCTTTCTCGGGAATCTTTGTTACCTGAAGCTGTGTCCAGTCTGGTTTCCCCGCGAGTGGCATCCGGGAAAAAAGAGGTAGCCGCGGATTTTCCGGAAGCGGTTCCCCTGAATCCGGCCGAGCCGAAACCCGCTCCTGATAAATTTCTATCTCCCAAAGTGAAGCCGGTTCCTCAAAGAGATGCCGGGAACACCCGCTTTTTTATGAGAACTAATGTAAAGGCCGACTTGGCAGGCTTCAAAAAGAAAACCGATTTCCATCATATCTTTACCAAGATTCCCCGGCGCCGGGAAGTCTGGATCTCTTATCTGAACAACCAGCTGTCCGAAGCCGGTTTTATTTATTCCATGGGCCTGGACCGGAAAGGCAACCTCTGGATAACCAGCAATCAAGGGATTTCCCGGTTTGACGGCCGGCACTGGCGGCATTTCAATTCAGAGAGCGGTCTGCCCGCTGACCGGGTCTATTCCTTAGCGGTGGCCGAAGACAACACCCGCTGGTTCGGCAGCGACTCCGGCCTGCTGGTGGACAGGGGAGAAGGAATCAAGCAGGTAGCCGGAACTGCTGATCTGCGCATATTCGACCTCAAGCGGGAAAACCCGGATAAACTGTGGCTGGCCACTGACACCGGCCTGTTTTCCTATCGAATAAGGGAAAACAAGATCTCTTTTTACCCCTCTCCTGAAGAAGGGCTGGTTATCTACTCTCTGGCTTTTCTGGCCGGGGGAGGGCTGCTGGTGGGAACCGACCGGGGGTTGTATCAACAGCGGAAGGGAACATGGAGCCTTTGCCTGACCACCAAAGATCCGGTAGATACCGTGGCAGTGGATTCTTACCAGCGGTTCTGGTACGGAACCGAATCAGGGGGAGGGCGGTATGACGGGAAAAAATGGGTGAAACTGCCTGGCAGCTCAAAAGAAAAAACCGTTTATAAACTCCTTAAAAGCCGGGAAGGCGGGGTCTGGGTGGGAACCGCCGGGGGAGCCGGTTATTACCGGCATGGCCGATGGAAATATTACGGAAGGGAAAACGGCCTGCTGGGAAAAGAGGTGTACGCGATGACCACCAACAAACGGGGAGTATGGTGGTTCGCCACGGATAAAGGGATTTCCCAATTAACGGTTAATTATTAAAGGGTTTCGAGTTGAGAGTCTTACTGGTCAATCCCCCTCATATAAACAAACACGGTATCTGGGAGGCTATTTCAAGCTGTATGCCTTCGCTGGGTATCGGGTATATAGCTTCCTATCTGCTGCAGTACGATAACGTCGAAGTGGAGATCCTTGATACCAACGCCCTGGAAATCGCTCCTTCAGAGATATCGTTTCATTTGGATGGCAAACGGTTCGACTATATAGGCGTAACCTCCACTACCTTGACCGTGACCAAGGCCTATCAGGTGGCGCGGCAGCTGAAAAAAGCCTATCCCCGCGCGCCGGTGGTCATGGGCGGGGTTCACCCTACCGTCCGTCCGGAGGAGGTTTTATCCAGGCCTTACGTGGACTTGATCGTGAGAGGCGAGGGAGAAATAACCATGAAGGAACTGATCGTCGATCAGAAGCCGCTCGAAGAGATTCCGGGAATATCCTACCGGAAAGACGGGAAAATAATCGATACTCCCGACCGCCCTTTGATCGAGAATCTTGATGAGCTTCCTTTTCCCGCTTACCATTTATTGCCCATGGAGAAATACCGCCCGGCTTTAGGGGCTTACCGGCGGCTGCCCGCGATCAGCATGCTGACCGCCCGGGGCTGCCCGGGGCGCTGCACCTTTTGTTACCGGATGTTCGGTAAAAGGTTGAGGTGCCGTTCGGCCAGGAATATTGCGGATGATATTATGCGGCTGACCGGTAATTACGGAATAAAAGAGATCTCTTTTTACGATGATACCTTTACCGCCAACCGGCAGGTGGTGGAAGAATTCTGCCGGATTCTGCTGGAGGAAAAGATAGATATCAGCTGGTGCTCTTTTTCCCGGGTGGACTGTGTGAACGAGAAAACGCTCCGGCTGATGAAGGCGGCCGGTTGCCACCAGATCATGTACGGGGTGGAGACCCTGAATCAGGATGTTTTGAGGAACATCAGCAAGAAGGTCACCCTGGATCAGGTAAAAACGGCTTTTGAGCTTACCCGCTCGGCTGGAATCGATATTCGAGCGACCTACATGCTCGGTAATCCCGGCGAGACAGCGGAGAGCCTGAAACAGGTAATTGCCGACGCGATCGCAACAGAGCCGGATATCGCCCTGTTCAACATCACCACTCCCTTCCCCGGAACCGAGCTTTATGAATGGGCGGATAAAAAAGGATACCTTGCCACCAGAGACTGGGATCAATACGACCTGTCTACCCCCGTTCTCGACCTGCCGACCTTATCGAGAACGGAAATAGCTGAATATTACCGGCTTTCCCATAAAAAATTTTACCTCAGGCTCTCATATATCTTTAAGCGGCTGTTAAAAATAAGATCATGGCTCGACCTGAAGGTTAATTTCATGAGCTTTTTTTCGTTCTTTGATTAAACCCGGTCTATTCATAAACTTGGCTGACATTTGCCAGACCCCAGAAAATGAATC
>JBHHXV010000252.1:0-3373 GCA_046757225.1 bacterium | reverse complement strand
GGAGGGCGGACGGACCGTCGGTGCCGGCGTGATCAGCGAGATCGTGGAATAGTAATATGACCGAACTTATGAGTCAAAGAATTCGTATCCGGCTAAAAGGGTATGACCACAATTTACTGGACCGGTCTACCGGTGAGATCGTGGAAACCGTAAGAAGGACCGGGGCCAAGATTTCCGGACCGATTCCCTTGCCGACGTCTATCAGTAAATACACGGTGTTGAAATCGCCGCATGTGGATAAGAAATCCAGAGAGCAGTTTGAAATCAGAACCCATAAACGGTTACTGGATATTCTGGAGCCGACGGCTCAGACCATTGACGCTTTACAGCGTCTGGACCTGGCTGCCGGGGTGGACGTGGAAATCAAGCTTTAGGCGGGAAAATGGCAGACGGCGTTTTAGGAAAAAAGATAGGGATGACCCAGATCTTCAGAGAGTCTGGAGAGGCGATGTCAGTAACGGTTGTCAAGACTGATTCCTGTGTGGTCAGCCAGTTGAAGACGGAAAAACGGGATGGGTATAACGCCTGCCAACTGGCGTTCAAGGAAAAAAAGGAGATCCACTCCAACCGGGCGGAAACCGGGCATTTTAAAAAAGCCGGCTTAGCTCCCTTTGGTTTTGTCCGGGAGATTAAACCCGATAATGCGGATAATTATAAGCTGGGCCAGAAAATCGTTCTTGATCAGCTGTTTAAGGAAGGGGACAGGGTAAAGGTCTCCGGTCGTTCGATAGGTAAGGGTTTTGCCGGAGTGATAAAGCGGCATGGCTTTTCCGGCGGCCCGGCCGGTCATGGGTCGCATTTTCACCGGGCGCCGGGTTCGATCGGCATGTGCGCCTGGCCGGCGAAAACCGAAAAAGGGAAAAAACTCCCCGGCCAGATGGGCAATAAAAAACATACGGTAATGAATCTGGAAATAGTACGGATCGATTCGGAAAAGGGACTTCTTTTGCTCAAGGGAGCGGTTCCGGGGGCTAAGGGCGGCTTCCTGGTAATAGAGCAGTGCTGAAAACGGTTATGAAATACAGCGTAATAAATACGGAAAACAAAGTAGTTGGCGAAGCGGAGCTGGCTGAGGATATTTTCAGGTGCGAGATTAATACGATTCTGATGCACAAAATGGTGGTGGCGCAGCTGGCCGGAAGACGGAAGGGAACCGCCTGTACCAAGAATCGGGCCAAGGTTCGGGGCGGCGGTAAAAAACCCTGGAGACAGAAAGGCACCGGCAGGGCCAGAGCGGGTTCCAACCGGTCGCCTGTCTGGGTCGGCGGGGGAACCATTTTTGGCCCTACCCCTCGCGATCATTCCCTTAAGATGCCCAAGAAGATGAAGAGGGCGGCTCTGGCTTCCGCCTTGAGCCAGAAAGTGATTGATGAGGATCTGATTCTTTTGAAGGAAGTGGAGTTTGAGGCGCCGAAAACCAAAAGAATGGCTGAGATCTGCCGGAATATCGGCCTGGAGAGCAAGGCGCTGATCGTGGACGGAGAAAACAATCAGAATCTGCGGATCTCCTCCAATAATATCGGTTCCCTAAAGGTTATCCATCCTGATGGCTTGAATGTTTACGACATCTTGTACCATGACAAGCTGGTAATTCTTGAGTCCTCTCTTTCGGATATTCATAAAAGGTTTCATAGATAAATGAGTGATTTATATGGAATCATACGGCAGCCGATCTTTTCCGAGCGCACCACTGAGCTTCGGGAGCAGAACAAGTTTGTCCTGGAGGTGGATAAAACGGCGAACAAGATCGAAATAAAGAAAGCGGTGGAAAAACTGTTCGAGACCACGGTCATAAAGGTGCATACCTGCAATGTCAAGGGCAAGGCCAAGCGGGTCGGCCTCAAGTCGGGCCGGCGAAGGCACTGGAAAAAAGCGGTGATAACCTTGCCTGAGGGCGAAAAAATAAAGTTGTTTGAGAATTAATGAAAACCGGGGTTAAACATTTAAAACCGACCTCGCCGGGCAGAAGGTTTAAGAAGGTTTCCGGTTTCGGGGAGATCACCAGAGCTAAGCCGGAAAAATCGTTGACCGAGGGAAAACCCTGCCGGAAAAGCGGCCGGAACAACCTGGGACGGATTACGGTCAGGCGTCTGGGCGGAGGGCATAAAAAACGATACCGGATTATTGATTTCAAACGGGATAAGGAAGGTATCCCCGCCCGGGTGGAATCAATCGAATACGATCCGAACCGGACCGCCAGGATCGCTTTGTTATGTTACCTGGACGGCCACCGGAGTTATATTCTGGCTCCTAACGGTTTAAAGGTAAACGACGTAGTCTCCAGCGGGCCGGAGGCGGATATCCTCCCCGGTAACAATCTGGCCCTGAAAAACATTCCCCTGGGCACCCTGATGCACAATGTGGAGCTGAGGCCGTACCGGGGGGGGCAGATTGCCAGGAGCGCGGGAACTTACGCCCAATTGATAGCCAAAGACGGGGATTACGCCCATGTGAAGCTGTGCTCGGGAGAGGTGAGGAAAATCCGGAGTCAGTGCCGGGCTACTATCGGAACCGTCGGCAATGCCGGCCATTTCAACCTGAGGATAGGAAAAGCGGGCGCCAGCCGCTGGCTGGGTCATCGGCCCAAGGTCAGAGGGGTGGTTATGAATCCGGTGGATCATCCCCACGGCGGTGGTGAGGGAAAGTCTTCCGGCGGGCGGCATCCGGTCAGTCCCTGGGGTGTTCCCACCAAGGGTTATAAAACCCGGGATAAAAAGAAGTTGTCCAGCAAGTATATTGTGCGCTCAAGAAAGAAACAGCGATAGGAAGGAATAATGGATGTCCCGGTCTCTTAAAAAGGGTCCTTATATAGACCAAAAACTGATCAGTAAGATCGAGGCGATGAACGGCACCGCCGATCACCGGGTGATTAAAACCTGGGCGAGAAACTGCACCATTCCCCCTGAGATGGTGGGTCATACCATCGCCATACATAACGGCCGGAAATTCCTGCCGGTTTATGTAACCGAAAATATGGTGGGTCATAAGCTGGGCGAGTTTTCTCCGACCAGAACATATAGAGGTCATATAAAGAGCGATAAATCGTCTCGTTCGAGATAAAGATGGAAATAAAAGCTATATTGAAATACTGCCGGTTATCGGCGCGTAAAGCCAGACTGGTAGCGGATCAGGTCAGGGGTATGGAAGCGGAGAAGGCTGTTTCTCTGCTTGAGTTCGGCAAGCAGAAGGGAACCGGGATTATCGGTAAGCTGCTGAAGTCGGCGATTGCCAATGCCAGCCAGCAGGAAGAGGTCTCGCCGCCCCCATTTGCGGTCGTCGCGGCCTTCGAGATGAAGCGAGTGCGTCAACGCGGCAAGTTCACGATCGATCTGAACAAGTACACGTCGGACAGCATCACGCTGCGGTTCGACGA
>JBHHXV010000251.1:0-3379 GCA_046757225.1 bacterium | reverse complement strand
AAAAACCAGTACCGCCATTATAACCCCCAGTATAATATTAACGACTCTCCCCTTTTTTTTCTTTTTTTCGCTCATGTTCTACCTCAATTTACAGGGTGGTTCTTTACAGCAAGTCGGAAGGGAGGTGATTTTCCACTAATTTTTTAATTTCCTGAGCCTTTTCTTTCGGACAGACCAGCAATGCTTCGGGGGTGTCCACGATTATCAGGTTCTCCACTCCGATGGCTGCCACCAGGCGCTCAGGAGCGTAAACGATATTGTCTTCGCTTTCGGGAAGAAGATGATTTCCCACGGTTACATTACCATAATTATCCGGGGCGAAAACCTCGCCGAGAGCGGCCCAGCTGCCGACATCGCTCCAGCCGAAATCAGACGGGATGACCATCATGTTATCCGCCCGTTCGGCTATGCCGTTATCTATGGAAATCGGTTCGATCCGGTTAAAAAGCGCCGCCGTTTCATCCTCGTCAGGGACGGCTCCCGGAGCCAGTTCGGAAGAGAAGCTATCCAATTGTTTATATAATTGAGGGAGAAAACGTTTAAAGGCCGACAGAATGGTGGATGTTTTCCAGATGAACATGCCGCTGTTCCAAAGGGCGGCTTCTTCATTAATCAGCTTTAAGGCCATGGCTTGATCCGGTTTTTCGGTAAAGCGGTTTACCTTGAACAACTCTTTTCCCGACGGCTGTTTTTCCGGAACGATATACCCGAATCCGGTTTCCGGATGGGTCGGTTTTATCCCCAGGGTAACCAGTTTGTCCTGTTGTTCGGCCACCTCGACCGCTTGCCGAACGATCCTCTGAAATTCCGCGTCCTCTTTAACCAGATGGTCGGCCGGTAAGACAACCATAACCTGTTCGGGATCGCGTTCTCTCAGGTAAAAAGCGGCCAGACCGATGCAGGTAGCGGTATTCCTGCCGACCGGTTCCAACAGGAAATTTCCAGAGGGAATTTGAGGTAACTGGTTCCGGGCCAGGTCGGCATGCCGCTTCCCGGTTACTATAAGCACGTGCTCCGGCTCAATCAAGCCTTTCAGCCGGGCAACGGTTTTCTGGATCATGGTGCTCCGGCCGTTCAAACGTATAAACTGCTTGGGAAGATTTCGCCTGCTTTTGGGCCAGAAGCGGGTGCCGGACCCCCCCGCCATGATTACTGCATACACCTGCTGCCTCCTGAGAGTGAAACCCCTGCCTTTTTGAAGTGCTTGTTCAGGAGAAAACCTAAAATGGTGTTTAAATGCCTTTTCGATTTTCCTGAGTTGGTTTCACTCATAAAAGGAGTCATTCTGGCCACAGAATCGTGAATATTCAGGTCATGAGAAAGCTTTCCCAGGGTGGAAATATCGATATTGAGGTATTTCTTGGCTACCGGAATCATGGAAAAAACATGTTTCCCCTCATCGTGCTTTACCAGCATGTTGGCTAACAGTCCCGGTTTATAGTCAGTCAGGATTGAGTTCAGTTTTTTCTCCATATCAGGCCGGATTCGGTTTACCTTTTCCTGAAGTTCGGACATGTTATGGATGGTGCGTATGCTTTTCGGTTTAGCCAGCTCCGCCAGCATGGGGGCCAGCTTGACATTGTTTCCGAACAGGCGGCTGACCTGGCGGTATAAAGTGCTCTTTATGAAACCGTAAGTGTTTTGAATCGTCATCGGGTCAGCGCAGGAAACCACGATCTTTTCATCGGCGATACCGAAAAAATCAATCACATTATAATTAATGCCGGCCGGCAGATCCAGCAGAACAAAATCAGCATCCAGCTTGCATAAATGACGAATCAGCTTGTCCTTCTGAAGGTATTTCAGGTTGGCTATCCCCAGAATACCGTTACCGCCGCTGATGATTTTCAAGTTTTTCTGCGGGGAGGTTAAGGCGATTTCTTCCAGGGAAAATCGGCGGGATAAAAAATCATTGATAGAGCGCGAAACCTTTTTTACGCCCAGCAAGGTATGGATATTAGCGCTTCCCAGGTCAAGGTCGATTATTATTACTGAATAGTTCTTGGCGGCTAAACCCACTCCTAAATTAGAGCAGATAATGCTTTTTCCTATTCCCCCTTTTCCTCCTCCCACCGCCCAGATTGTCGGTTTACTGGCCAACTTTGTTTCCTGTCTTTGAAGTTGTAAGACTCCACTGCTTGAACTTTAATTTCCTTATCTCTTTAAGCAGCTTATTCTCTAACTGGTCCAGTTTAAGCAATATCTTGGAGTCAACCTGACGGTTGTCCTTTAAATTTTCTTTTATTACCGCCAGTTCGGAAGCTAATTCCTCCTGGTTGTATTTAACGTCGGCAATATTGTTTTGAATATTTAGGAAACGCTTGTTCTGACGGTCGAGAGAGAGTTTTTCCCCGATCTGTTCTGTGAGCCTGACCACGGTTTCCTGCAGCTTTTGCAACCGTTCGGCATCAGCATGAATCGCCTTTATTTCTTTTTTTAATTCCCGGTGCTGGGCGTCAAGATTACCGATGCTTTTTGAGGAAAGACATCCAGTGACAAAAAACAGTAATAAAGCGAAAAGACCGGCAGTTAATTTGTTACGGATATTCAGGATTGAGTTCAGTCGTCTTGATTGTTCAGTTATTAATACCGGAAAGCTTGAATTCCACTCGCCGGTTTTTGGCCCAGGCTTCTTCATTGTGGTTTTCATCGATTGGCTTTTCCTCTCCCCAGGTCTTGATATACATAACCCGGCTGGGCAGGCCCAGAGAGATGAGATAGTCTCTTACTCCCGCGCTTCTTCTTTCTCCCAGGGCCAGGTTGTATTCGTTGGTGCCCCGTTCATCACAGTGGCCTTCGACAAGAAGCATCATCTCCGGGCTTTTTTCCAGCAGTTTTTTCAGCTTTTCCACCTGGTTGGTTAAAATAACTCTGGAAGACTTGCTAAGTCCGGCGCTGTCAAACTCAAAATACACGTTTTCCAGGCTTAACGATTCGGATTCAGAGAATTCCAGGTCAACCGGAATCCGCTTGGGCAAGGCGATGGACTCTTCAGCAATCACCCCTCTTTCCTGGGTAACAATTTCTTCGCTTTCTTTCGCTTTCTTTTCCCGGCTGGTTACGGGATGAGACGGTTTCACCTCTTCCGCAACCTTGGCCGAAGACAGATCGGTCTTTTTAGGCTTGTGATGAACTGTACATCCGTTGAAAAACAGAATTCCCCCTAATAAAGCAATCCCTAAAAGAATCGGCTGCTTACGGTTTGCGCCAAGCTCTGCTAGCATTGGTTTCTCATCCTCTCTAAATTATCAACTACTTATTTTTAAGAAAATAAGAGGACCAGGCGGGGCTGGAAGCCTCTTGTTTGCCATAGGTTATTTGCAGGGGATTTTCACCCTGGGCTGTCATGAGATACAGCTGCTTTTTCCCTGACTTGTCG
>JBHHXV010000250.1:0-3420 GCA_046757225.1 bacterium | reverse complement strand
TATTTTCAACAACATATCATCTGCTTTGCTATGATTCCCGAATTATTCGGGTTAATACGCCTTGCCTTCCAGGGTGTACGCCGCCCGGAAAATCACCTCTTCCCGGCAGTAATTCCCCCATAGCTGCACGCCGATAGGGAGCGAGCGGGAATCGAACCCAAAGGGAACCGAAAGAGAGGGCACCCCGGCCAGGTTAGCGGTAAGGGTAAAGATATCGGAAAGGTACATGGACAGGGGATCATTCACCTTTTCCCCCTGCTTGAAAGCGGTGGTGGGAGAGGTGGGGGTAAGCAGCAGATCAACTTCCCGGTAAACCTTTATAAAATCTTCCCTTATTTTGGTTCTGACCTTCTGAGCTTTCAGGTAATAAGCATCATAATACCCCGAGCTGAGCACATACGTACCTAACAAGATGCGGCGCTTGGCTTCTTCCCCGAATCCCTGGCTGCGGGTACTGAGATACATGGAGGACAACCCCTCGTAATCCGGGGAGCGGAAGCCGTATTTTACCCCTTCGTAGCGAGCCAGGTTGGCGCTGGCTTCGGCGGTGGCTACCACGTAATAAGCGGCGGTTCCGTATTTGGTATGCGGCAGGGAAACCTCTTTAAAGTTCGCTCCGGCTTCGGTTAAGACCTGCCTGGCTTTTTGCACCGCCTCAGCCGTTTCCTGATCCAGCCCTTCCATGTCGAACTCTTTGGGAAGCCCGATGGTCAAACCTTTTACCCCGTCTTTAATGGTAGCCAGATAATCGGGAATCTCAACGGAAAGAGAGGTGGAGTCACGAATGTCTTCACCGGCGACCGCCGAAAGCAGCAAAGCGGTGTCCTCAGCGGTTCTGGCGAGCGGCCCGATCTGGTCGAGAGAGGAAGCGAAAGCCACCAGCCCGAACCGGGAAACCAGACCGTAAGTGGGTTTCAGGCCGAACACCCCGCAGAAGGAAGCAGGCTGGCGAATCGACCCGCCGGTATCGGACCCGTAAGACCCGGCCGCCATATCTGCGGCCACCACCGCCGCCGAACCGCCGCTGGACCCCCCGGGAACCCGGGCCGGATCATGCGGGTTGCTGGTCATTTTCACGGATGAATTCTCCGTGGACGAACCCATGGCGAATTCATCCATATTGGTCTTGCCTAGGATTATCGCTCCCTGGTCCTTCAGTTTTTGAATAACCGTGGCGTCGTACGGGGGGATAAAACCGTCAAGAATCCTGGAAGCGCAGCTGGTGGGAACCCCCTTGGTGCACATGTTATCCTTTATCGCTATCGGAATTCCCGCCAGGGGTGCCAGTTCGTTCCCTTTAGCGATCTTTTCGTCCACACCGGCAGCTTCTGTCAACGCCTGTTCCCGGCAAACGGTCAGGTAGGCGTTGATATCAGATTCCCGATTGTCTATATTTTTAAGATAGCTTTCGGTAACCTCAACCGCTTTCACTTCTTTTTGGGAAAGCTTATCTTTTAATTCAAGAATGGTTAATTCGGTCAATTCCATTATAATTACCTTATATTACCTTGGGCACCTTGAAAAATTCATCGGTATGATCAGGGGCTCCGTCAAGGATTATTTTCTTTTCCATTGAAGGTTTTATTTCATCCATCCGAAGCCTGGTCTGTCTTTCCTCCACTTCGGAAAACGGCAGGGTTTCGGAGGTGTCCACCTCGTTCAGGGTTTCGACATAATCCAGGATCCGGTTCAACTGACCGGTCATCTTCTCCTCTTCTTCCCCGGAAATATCGATGTTGGCCAGCCTGGCCACATACTGAACATCGTTTTTCGTTACCATATAGAAACTCCTTATTTTATTTATGGAACCCGGAATCTTTGACGAAACAGACAATCCATCTTATACTTGATAGATATTTTAGACAACCCTATAATATAAAGTCAGGCTCAATTCGGGTAATTTTCAGATAATTACTCGTTTCCGGATGGACTTTAAAATGGAACGATTCGATGAGCGGTTTATCCGGGATGTTTTCAGTTACTCGACGATCGACTCCACCAATACGGAAGCCAAGCGACTGATCAAATCCGGGAAAATCCGCAAAAGCGCCATGGTGATTTCCCAGCGGCAGACCGCCGGTCGGGGGAGAGGGAGGCATCGGTGGTGGTCCGGCCAGGGTTCTCTCGCTTTTACCCTGGTGTGGGAATGGGATCCGGGCCAGGAGTTGGTCGCTGTTCCGCTGGTAATCGGTTTCGCCTGCCGCAACGCCGCTCAGGAACTGATTTCCCCTGAAAAGGTTTATCTGAAATGGCCTAACGACCTGATGGCTGACAACCGGAAACTGGGGGGGGTGTTGTGCGAATGCGATATAGATGCGTCCAACAAGAACTATCTGGTGGTTGGTGTCGGTATAAACGTTAACGACCTTTTTTCTGATGCCCCGGATGAAATCAAGGACAGCTTTGTGTCGCTGGCGGAGCTTAACGGCTCGGTGCCGGTTGACAAAGAGCGGCTGCTGTCTAATTGCCTGCTGAAATTAAAACAGAGCCTGGTCTTGTACCGCCGTCGGGGGTTGGCTCCTTTTCGCGGGCAGTGGGCGGCTGTCGATTACTTGTTTGGTAAAAAGATCAGCCTGGCCGTTAACGATAAAACCGTTTCAGGCTCTTATGCCGGAATCTCTCCCAGCGGGGGAATCCTGATCCGCAGTAAAGGGGAAACAAAGGAATTTCTGGTTGGTGAAATTATCCGGATTTCAAAAAGTTGACATGACACCGGCTTTTATTTATAATTTGCCTCTATTTGCGTGTTTTTTAACATAAAGTGGCTTATTCTTGAAAGAATCAGGCGCCGCTTTCTATATGTCAGAGGCCTTAAAAGAAGCGCATAAAGCTTGCGAGAAGAAGGAAGTTCCTGTTGGTGCTGTGCTGGTAATGGATGGCCGGATAGTCGGGCGGGGACACAACCTCAAGGAAAGCGGCCTGGACCCGACAGCCCATGCGGAAATGATCGCCATTAAAGCTGCTTGCGCAGAACTGCGGTGCTGGCGGCTGCCCCATTCCGCCATGTTCGTTACTCTGGAACCGTGCGCCATGTGCGTGGGAGCGATGCTTTCCGCCAGAATCGAATCTTTATATTATGCGCTGGATGAGCCGAAAAGCGGGGCGGTAAGCTCCCTTTACCGGATAGCCGACGACCCCAGGCAAAACCACCGGATGAAAATTAATAAAGGGATTGGAGCGGAAGAAAGCGGCCGCTTGTTGAAGTGGTTTTTCCAGGAATTAAGGAGAGGTGCGAGAGCGGTTGAATCGGACGGTCTCGAAAATCGTTGAGCGCGCAAGCGCTCCGTGGGTTCGAATCCCACCCTCTCCGCCACTTCCCTTTCTTTTCTAAAGAAAGGGAAGCCAAAGAAAACCGTAACCGGGTGAACCCGAATAATTCGGGAATCATAACCAAGCAATCGTTATCTTGTTGAAATCAGA
>JBHHXV010000249.1:0-3495 GCA_046757225.1 bacterium | reverse complement strand
TGATTCATTTTCTGGGGTCTGGCAAATGTCAGCCAAGTTTATGAATAGACCGGGTGAAATGTTAAAGAGAAATCTTAATCCAATAAAAAGACTGCTGGTCCCTCTGCTGGCGGCTTTCCTGTTATCCGCCTGTTTTTTAACGAGGGGCGCCTGGGAAAGCCTTGGCGGAGTCAAAGAGGTTGTTTCTGTCAAACCCCTCTCCCCGTATGAAGTTACCAGAAATGACTTTGTGGATTCCGGGGTAGGGGAAGGGGCGATTATCGTGGAAACCGGGGAAGAGGACGGCCCTTTACTGGAGCCGATAGAAGAGTATTCGGAAGAGGAGGTTTTCGATGAGGAATCATTCCTTGATCCGATAGATGAGGATACTGTTTCTTACGAAGCCGGTGATTATCCCTATACGGACAGTGAGGGGAACCAGGAAAAGTGGCTGGTGGATATCGATCAGGGCTCCCTGATGAGGCCGCTTGATGATGTGGACTTACTGGAGAACAGGAAGAAAACCGCTTTGTTCGTAGGGGACCGGAATTATGATGAGGGGCGGGCGCTGCTGGATGATGATGAGCGGGCGCTGCTGGATGAGGAGGAGCTGGAAGAGGAGTCTTTTTCGGAAAAAGACAAGGTTCTGGAAGAGAAACTTTTACAGGATCTGAAAAAGGAGCAGGCTGAGTTATTTCCGGTGACCGAAGGCTTGAAAGGGATGGTGCAGTTCTGGACCGATATTTACGGCCATTATACTTCCGACCGGATAGTCATCCATAATAAGAGACACCCTGAGATCATCTATACGGTAATTGAGGCCAGCGATTATAAGATCCGTAATTATTCCTATCGCCGGGTCTTGAAATTACGCCGTAAGAAGGTAAAAGAAGCGAAAAGGAAATATAAAAAAATTCTCAGAAAATTGGCCTCTCACAAGAGGATAAACCCTGCTGAACTGGAAGGGGAGGAATGCCGGATTTACGATCTGTTTTTGCATATAGATGATAAGAATAAGTTTAAAGAAGCGGCGCGTTTCAGCCAGATTCGAGCTCAAGTAGGTCAGAAAGACCGTTTTTTAAAGGCCCTGGAGTTTTCCGGGCTTTACCGGGAGCGTATGGAGCGGATTTTCCAGGAAAACGGTCTGCCGGTAGAGTTGACCAGGCTGCCCTTTGTGGAGTCCGCTTTTAATACCAGGGCTTATTCCCCTGCCGGGGCGGCCGGTATCTGGCAGTTTATTTATTCCACCGGCAAGTTGTTCATGAAAATCGATTCCCTGGTGGATGAGCGCCGGGACCCCTACAAATCCACTCTGGCTGCCGCCAAGCTCTTGAAACTGAATTACGATCAGTTAAAGAGCTGGCCTTTGGCGGTCAGCGCGTACAATCACGGGAACGTGGGGATTCAAAGAGCGGTGGCGGCCATGAATACCGACGACATGGGGGTGATCGCCCAGGGATATAAAGGCCGCCGTTTCGGGTTCGCTTCCCGGAACTATTACGCGCAGTTCCTGGCGGCCAATTATGTGTTTGAGCATGCCAAGGAGATCTTCGGCCAGATGAATTTTCGGAAACCGCTGACTTATGACAAGGTGGTGCTGGACAGCTTCATCAGCAGTAAGACCATTATCAAGCATTGCCATCTGTCAGTCGAGGACTTCAAGGAGTACAATCCTGAGTTGCGGGCGTCAGTTTTTCGCTACAGCCGGCTGCTTCCCAAGGGATATCATTTGAAGCTGCCCCCAGGGAGCAAGGATAAATTCATGAGATATTACGCCACCGCTTCCAAGATGAAGGTCTTCAAAATGGCGGGGTATCATCAGGTGGAACCCGGGGACACCTTATCGGGAATCGCCAGAATGTACGGAACCAAGATTCGTTATTTAATTCTGATTAACGCTTTAAATAATGAGAACATGATCCGGATAGGCCAGAAGTTGAAGATTCCGGTGGCCGGTTATAAGGGTAAAGTAAAGCTGGCTTCGAGATCAGCGTCAAAACTTAAAAAAGTGAAGGTGAAAAGAAAGGCTCCGGTCAGGAAAGCGGACAGTTTCAGAGGGGAGGATGAAGATTTCGTAAAACACCGGGTGAGAAGAGGGGAAAGCCTTATCTATCTGGCCCGGAGATATTCCGTAAGCGTGGGCGACCTGCGCCGGTATAATTCGATCGGCCGCAAGTCGAGAATTTATGTGGGCCAGATATTGAGCGTTCCGGTATCCTCTTCTTACCGGCAGGATCGCAAGGTGGCCTTAAATGAGGCCGGCAGTGACGATATGATCGATAACCCGGCCGGATACAACGGGGATTATCTTCGTATTCTGGTGCAAAAGGGCGACAGCTTGTGGCGCTTGGCCAAAGAGTACGGAACCACCGTCAGGAAGCTGAAAAAAGCCAACAATATAACGGGTCATGGTTTGCGGTTCGGCGATGAGTTAAGGATTCCGGTAGCTGACAGGACTGAGGCCAAGAATAAAAAGAAAGGTACCGTAAAGGGCTCCCGCAGGACCTCCTCCTTCGGGACGATTTACGTGCTGCCGAACGAATCGATCGGGCATTTGGCCAGATGGTCCAAAACATCCAAACGGGCGATTCGGGGGTTGAATCATTTCAGTTCCAAGGCTGAAGTCCATGAAGGTCAGGCGGTCAAGATAGATTATCGAAAGACGTCGGCCGTGGAGTTTCATAAAAAGCGGAAGCTTTTCCAACGGGGAATAAAAGACAGGTATCTCAAAAAATATAAGATCGCCAAGCTCAAGGATCATATTTTGAAAAAGAATCAGAATGTCTGGAATCTCTGCCGCAAGGTTTACAAAATTCCTTATTGGCTGGTCAAAAAGTACAATTATGGAAAGAACCTGGCCCGGCTTAAGGTGGGGGATAGTATTGTAGTGCCTATAGTCACCAGGAGGTCCCGAATAGCTAAAGTCTTATGAACCGGAGGAACCTTGTTTACGGTTTACTTCTGTTTGTTCTGTTGATTCTTTTCTGGCTCAGCGGAACCGGTCATCATTCCACCAATCCTCATTTCCGCCGTTTTTCCCTTGTTCCCTCATCCGTATACCGGATAGTAATCAAAAGAGCCGAAACCGCCATACGCCTGCAAAGGGATGATTCGGTAACCGGCTGGCAGGTGGTTAGGTATGCTTATCCGGCCGGCCTGGAGTTTATTCAGGGGCTTTTCCAGGTTTTTTCCCGGATAAAGGCGAAGGGGCCGGTATCGGACAACCCCGGGAAACAGAGCGAGTATGGCCTTGACCGGTCCGGTCTGGGGGTGGAATTCAAAGACAGCCGGGGAAAATCTCTGCTTCATGTAATAGTGGGAAAGCTGGGCCCGGCTTATACGGGTAATTTTTTCCGGTTGGCGGATGAGGTGTCGGTTTATCTGACGGACGCCAACCTCAGGTATCCCCTTAACCGGCCGGAATACCGCAACCTGGAGGTCTTCGATTCTTCGCCGGGCAGGCTCAAGGTTTTACAGTTCTCTGACAAGGGGATGGCCGGAAAAATTGTCCTGGAA
>JBHHXV010000248.1:0-3503 GCA_046757225.1 bacterium | reverse complement strand
GTTCATCTTCTGAGAGGAGCTCTTTTTTAAGCTGGTTGTTTGAGGCTTTTTCCGTGGAGGGTTGCTTGGTTCCGGCCTCGGCCGGCCGGGAAAACAGCAAAACAGTTACGAGCGGCAACAGCCATACTGACCAGCGGTTGGGGCGGCAAATAACAGGGGAAGTCATTGTGGCTGCCTGAACCTTTCTATCCGGGAAGTCACCCGCTTTTTTATGTGGAGTTCCTGCTCGTCCAGGTCGAATTCCATGCCGATGCCGTTTAAGATATACCCTTCCCTGGTTATCCGCACCTTCCGGTCGGTGTTCACCTGGCGCTTTTTATTGTTCCAGTTCAGCAGCGGGCTGGCCAGCCTGACTCCCCGGTCTGAATCGGCTTCCACCTGGCCGGTGATGGTCATGTCCATAGTTTCAGTGTCAACCCGCCCCCTGTTTCCCTTTATATGCCAGTTTTCGCCGTTTTCCTGAAAAAAATCAATATCCACCCCCTTCAACAAGGCGAGATTCCGGTTCTGGTAGATATCGCCCCTGTCCGCCCTCATGCTCCAGAGGACCCGCCCCTTTTCGGATTCCTCAAAAACCGGTTTCTTTATCCTGATGTCCGCCTTCTTTTCCGACTGGATCATTGGGTCGCGGCTTACGGATTTCCGGCTGTTACCCGGCTTTTTATGATTGATTATCATTAAAACGACCGCTGTTGCCGCCACCACCGCTGAAACAAGCTTTTTATCAATTGCTTTTACAGAAAACAATTTTATTCTTCCTCTCTGCGCCCGGCTTGAAAGATAAACCAGCAGCAAAGGTAACATACCGGGGAATTTTTGTCCATTATTCAGCGGAGCATGGTTCGGTTGACATAAGGTTCCGATCTTTGTTATAAATGCAGGGGATATCAGTATACGGTTCGTCCAGGAATTCCCTTGAAATAGACAGATAATATCAGGAAAATATCAGATGTTAGACATTAATCAAATAAAAGAGATCCTCCCCCATCGTTATCCTATACTGATGGTGGACCGGGTTTTGGATTACAAGGAGTTCAAAACTATCACCGCCCTTAAAAACGTGACCGGAAACGAGTCCTTTTTTCAGGGGCATTTCCCGGGAAAACCGGTCATGCCGGGGGTTTTGGTAGTTGAAGCGATGGCCCAGGCCGGCGGAATCCTGTATCTGCTGTCCAATAAACACCCCAAGGGTTCCATAGTTTTGTTCATGGCCATCGATTCCTGCAAGTTCAGGCAGCCGGTTTTTCCCGGTGATCAGCTGCGGCTGGAGCTCACCGCTCTCAGATGCCGCTCCAAATCCTGGAAGATGAAGGGGGAAGCGTATGTGGGCGATAAACTGGTGGTGGAGGCGGAATTGATGGCCGGCAAAGGATAACATGCCCATAATTGTACATAAAACCGCCATAGTGGATTCCCGGGCCGAACTGGACGATGGGGTGGAAATCGGCCCCTGCGCGATCATAGAGTCGGATGTCAAATTAAGCAAGGGGGTCCGGGTAGGGGCTCATGCCATCATTGAAAGGTTCACCGCCATCGGGGAAGGCTCTCGGGTTTTTCCTCACGCGGTTATCGGGGGGATCCCTCAGGACTTGAAATTCGACGGTTCCGACACCTCTCTGGAGATAGGCGGGAATACCGTTATCAGAGAATTTGTGACCGTCAACCGGGGAACCGGGGGGGGAGGCGGAATTACCGGAATAGGCGATAACTGCCTGTTGATGGCTTATTCCCATGTGGCCCATGACTGCCGGCTGGCCGATAATGTGGTAATGGCCAATGCCGCCACCCTGGCCGGGCATGTGCAGATAGAAAAACACGCCATCGTGGGCGGGTTGTCCGCCATCCACCAGTTTGTCAGGGTGGGAAAACACTCGATTATCGGCGGTTGCAGCGGGGTTCCCAAGGACGTGCTTCCCTTTTCCATGGTTAACGGCCAGCGGGCCCGTGCATTCGGTTTGAATAAAATCGGTCTTGCCCGGCATAATTTCCCCCAGGAAACCACTGACAACCTGCAAAAAGCCTACCGGATACTTTTCCGTTCCAAACTGAACACTTCCGATGCTTTAGAAAGAATAAGCCGGGAAATAACAGGTTGTCCGGGGGTGGATTATCTGGTCGGTTTTATCAACTCTTCAAAGAGAGGAATAATCAAGGAATGAAAGCAAGGGATTATCTGGCCGGACTGTTTCTGGCCATAAGCATTGCGGGGACGGTCTTTGCCGCCAAATATTACAGCTCTTTCCAGCATCTGGATTTGAAAGGGCTCACCAAAGAGCAGACCGGTATGGTGCTGGATCTGTTGAATCATAACAACTGCAAATGCGGATGCACCAAAGGGAGCCTGGCCAACTGCGTGGAAACCGATATCCATTGCAGTCAGAGCAAGTTTCTTTCCCAGGAAATCGTGGACAAGGCGAAAGCGGGGAAAAGCAGAGAGTATCTGATGGGGGTGATAGACGGCTTCGACCACGCCAAGAAACATACAAGATCGGAAAAGAAAAAAAAGAACGATCCCAATAAGATATATGACGTTAAAGTGGGAGCCGGCGTTTTTAAAGGCCCTCGGAACGCCCCCATTACCCTGGTGGAGTTTTCCGACTACCAGTGCCCGTTCTGCCGGCGGGGGCATGACACCGTAAAAAAGCTGCTACAGAAATATCCAGACAAAATCAAGCTTTATGTCCGGAACCATCCCCTGCCCTTTCATAAACTGGCGCGCCCGGCGGCGATGGCGGCTTTGGCGGCGGAACAGCAGGGAAAATTCTGGGAGATGTACGACCTGCTCTTTTCCGGCAAGGGGCTGGCGGAAAAGAATCTGCTTGAGTACGCCGGAGCGTTGAATCTGGATATGGAGCGGTTTAAAGCTGACCTGAAAAACCCGGTGCTGAGCAAACGGATCAGCGACGACACGGCCGAAGCCCGCCGGCTGGGAGCCTCGGGCACCCCGGCCTATTTCTTGAACGGCCGTTATCTGAGGGGGGCTAAACCGCTGGGCAGTTTTGCGCAGCTGGTGGAGAAACTGCTAAAAGTAAGGAAGTAAAGATGAGCGATAGAGGTATCACCAAGACGAATATCCCGGGTCTTAAACTGGCCAATCGGGGTAAAGTCAGAGACATATACGATTTGGGGGCTGAACTGCTGATCGTGGCTACCGACCGGATTTCCTGCTTTGACGTGGTTCTGCCCACTCCTATTCCCGGCAAAGGCGCTGTGTTGACCCAGCTGGCCAACTTCTGGTTTTCCAAGACCAGCCATATTGTTGATAACCACTTATCGGAAAACAGCCTCAAAGATATAATTGCTGACCGGGCTTCCTATGACCGGCTGAAAGAGCAGGCCGTTCTGGTGAAAAAATGCCGGCCCCTGCCGATAGAATCGATCGTCCGGGGGTATATAAGCGGGTCCGGGTGGAAGGATTATCAAACCAGCGGCCGGATTTGCGGATTGAAACTCCCTACCGGGCTGAGTGAATCGGAAAAGCTGCCGGAAGTTCTGTACACCCC
>JBHHXV010000247.1:0-3513 GCA_046757225.1 bacterium | reverse complement strand
ATGCCGTCGGCAAAGGCTCCCACCCCCGGAAGAACCACTCCGGCCGCCTTTCTTATCCGGTCATGATCCGCTGTTACTACAGAGAGACATCCAACCCGGAAAAGCGCTTTCCGGACGCTGGCGATGTTACCCATTTCATAGTCGATTATTGCGATTTCTCTGGAACCCGATCTCTTCATATCAGATCACTTTCTGTTCTTATAGAGCTTGGGATCGATCTTATGTTTTTTCAGCAGGTCATGGAGGGTGGGACGGCTGATCTTCAAGCGTTTGGCGGCATTGGAAATATTGCCCTGAGTCAGCTCCAGGTTCAGGCGGATCGCCTTGCTTTCCGCCTGATTGCGGATTTCCGATAAAGAAAGTTTCTCGGAATTATCAACATGTTCCAGGAACCCCAGTTCACCGACGCTCAACAACCGGCCGTTGCTCAGGATAATCCCCCTTCGCAGTTTGCTTTCCAGCTCTCTTACGTTACCATGCCATTTATAGGAAAGCATAAGAGAGACCAGTTCATTGCTGAAACCGATGATCTTATGATTGGCTTCAGCCCGGTATTTGTCCAGAAAATAATTGGCCAGCAGCATAATATCCTCAGGACGCTCCCGGAGGGAGGGCAATTGAATGGGAACGATGCTTAACCGGAAAAACAGGTCCTCCCGAAACCTGCTTTTCTGTACTTCCTCCTTTAAATCTTTATTTGTGGCGGCGATAACCCGGACATCCAGAGGAATCGGTTTTTTTCCTCCGATTCGTTCGATTTCCCGTTCCTGAAGAAACCGCAGCAGTTTCACTTGAACCGATAAGGGGATTTCCCCGATTTCGTCCAGGAACAAAGTTCCCTTCTGGGCGCTTTCCAGACGGCCAATCCGTTGCTTATGGGCTCCGGTAAAGGAGCCTTTTTCGTGACCGAACAGCTCGCTTTCCAGCAGGGTTTCGGGGATTGCCGAACAGTTAATGGTTACAAACGGTTGCCCCCGCCTGGGGCTGTTCTGGTAGATGGCTCTGGCCACCAGCTCTTTGCCGGTGCCGCTTTCCCCCTGAATCAGAACGGTTATGTCGCTCTGGGATACCTTGTCGATAATCTTATAGATATTCTGCATGGGAAGAGACCGGCCCACCAGATCATGATATCCGATAATCTCGGGGGGCGCTTCTCTCCCGTAATTTCCGGATACCTGGATAATTCCGGCCGGTTCTTCTGTATTAGCGCTCTTCATCCTGAATCTTTCTCAGTAATTCATCCTGTTGAAGCGAATTGTAAACCCGGTCGAAATTGTTATAATAACCGCTGAATATCTGATACATATTATCCTTCAAATAACGGGCGATCTGATTGTCCGGGTTGGCTTCAAGGGCTGAACCCAACTCATGTAACGCCTCCTTTTTCCATCCGTTGAACAGGAAGATCACTCCCAGGTTTAAATGGGAAAGCCCCCCGTCATCCGCCGCGTTATAAAGGTTGGTTATCTTCAGGGAATCGAGATCCTTACCGTAAATAACGCTTGCGCCTTCTTTAAGGATCTTTTTGGCTTTCGCCAATTCCCCTTTTGAAATCAGTATAATCCCCTTGATGAAATAACACAACGGCTTGTTAGTCTCCAGAGAGGCGATCGCTACATCGCAGGAAACGATTCCAGTGGAGAAATCCCCGAGCATCTGTGCCAGAATTGCCTTATATAAAAACAGGTCAATAAGGTTGCTGTTTTCAAATAAACCCTTCTTAAACTGTTCCCTGGCTTTTTCATACTGTTCTCCCACCAGGTATGATACCCCCAACAAATAGTATGCCTGGGCCGCATGATTTTTTTGATTTCTGTTTTTATATTCTTCCGGTACTGCCAGGTCCGGATATTTTGTATCCATCAACTCGTTGTCTTCAACGGATAATTCCTTTATCTTCATGAAGAACTTCTGGAAACTGTCAATGGCAAGCTCAAACTTGTTCTGGAAAAAATATCCTTTACCAATATAAAAAAATGACTCGGGAAAACCGCTGAAACGATTCGCCAGTTCGATGGCGCTCAGCAGGCCTTTATGGTACTGCTTTTTTTTATAACAATGCCTCACCAGAAAAAGGTGCGCTCTGAAATTATTGGGACGGATAAAAATAAGCTTTTCGTAAGTCTCTGAAACTTCTTCATCAAGACCTTTTTTGTCGTATATTTCCGCCAGCCTGAGAAAAACGGTTTCAATATTGAACTTGCTGTTGCGCAGATAAAGAAAATAATAAAGAGCGGTGTCATAATCCTTATTTCTGAAAGCGTTTTCCCCCATGATAAACTTGGCGTTAGGTTCCTGTGAATCCAGTTTCAAAATCTTTTCCGCTTCTTTTCCCGCTTCCCGGTACCGTTTAAGCTTGAAATAAAGATTCGCCAGTTTTATTCTGGTTTTTATCTCACTATCCCTGTCATGGGATTTTTTCCGGGTCCTGTCAATAGATGACCGGTATAATTGAATTAAACCGTTCCAGTTTTTCTTTTCTCTATAGAGATCCTGCAGCAGCTTGAGCGCTTCCGGGTTGAGGGGATCGATCTTTAAAACCTTTTGCAGCATTTTCTCCCCTTCAGCCAACTGCTTCCTATTAAAGTAATACTTGCTGAAACTTAAATACGGGTCTATCATATCAGGTCTTTTCTCCGATACCTTCTGATAGTGGGACAGAGCCCGGTCGATCTGCTGGGTTTCATACAAATATGTTTCGCCGAGGATCAGGTGCATTTCTATGGCTACATCGGAGTCTCCGGGAATTCTCCTGAGAACGTATTCCGCTTCTTTGACCGTATCCCTGCTTTTCCTGGACAGCTTGTATATCTTGGCCAGCCTTATATGAGTGTCGAGGTGGTCGGGAGAGAACTGGAGAAACGATTCGAAGCTCTCGGTGGCGTTTTCCAGGCCTCCCACATTTTGGTAAACGACTCCCAGGCTGTAGTAAGCTTCTCTGTAGGCGGGATTCAGATGAATGGCGTATTTCAAATCCACGATAGCGGTGCCGTAGTCATGCTTTTCGGCGGCTTCCATCCCCCGCTCATAAAATTCCCTGGCCCTCTCCTGCGGTTCCAGGCCTGAGCCGCATCCCATCATAACCGCCAGCACCAGAGCCGGCAACCAAACTCGAAGATGTCTGAATTCTGACAAAAGCATCTATGCTATTCCTGCCCGGCCTGTTGTTTGAGATAGGCCTCGATAAAGGGATCCAGGTCACCGTCCATCACCGCGGAGACGTTACCCTGTTGAAACTTGGTCCGGTGGTCTTTCACCATCTGGTAAGGCTGAAAAACATAGGAGCGGATCTGGCTGCCCCAGCCGATTTCCTGCTTGTCCTCCTGCAGATCCTTGACGATACTTTTCTGTTCCTTTAACAGATGGTCGTACAATCTGATTTTAAGGATTTTCATAGCCATCTCTTTATTCCGGTGCTGAGAACGCTCGTTCTGGCAGGTAGCCACGATATTGGTGGGGATATGGGTAATCCGGACAGCCGAATCGGTTACGTTGACGTGCTGCCCCCCGGCT
>JBHHXV010000246.1:0-3537 GCA_046757225.1 bacterium | reverse complement strand
CGTCGCGATATAGCGCCTTTTTCGTGGTATCCAAAGAGCGAAAGAGAGCAGCCGGCCACTGTCATTGTCCCCGAACCGGCAGGCGGTAAGATCCGGTTTCCGGCAGGCCCGGGCATAACCGAACATCCGGGAAAGGATTTCCCAGAAGGGGTCGGGAAAGGAAATCTTGTTTACCTCACACAAAAGGGCAGATGAATAAAATAATTCCAGGGCCAGCCGATGATAGCCGGTGGAAGCCTCGAAGCTCACGCCATCCAGATAAACCTGCCGGCAGATTTCGGAATACAGCTCGTCAAGCGCCCAGGAAAGATCATCCCCGCAATCATCCGGCAAAAAGATTCCCAGATGGATCAAGCCGGTAAGATCAGCCAGATAATGATTGCCGGAAGCCCGGAACTTTCTCTCCAGGTTTCCTTTTATAAAGCGGTGGGAACAGATTAAAACCTTTCTGATCCGATAAATCAACTCATCGGAAATTTCCGGGCAATCCAGGAAGAAAGCCACCCCCCAGATCAGGTTCACCGCCCGGATAGCCACCTCCATGGCACAGGCCCAGTTTATCCCCCGGTAAGGGGGGTTGTTATCGATCCAGTCATTGACCAGCCGGCTGAACTCCCGGGCGTATTGCTTCTCATCAGTCAACCAGTAAGCGATACCCAGAAAGGATAAAAACTGTAGCCGGGAGAGTTCCCAGGGAATTTTAACGTCAGCCCGGTTTTCCTTTACCACTTCCCCGGCGGATTTCTTTCTATAGTATAAAACCTGCGAATCCCAGCAATAATCATTTTTGTAATCACGCTGCCAGTTTATCTCTTCCGAGCCGAAGTCGGCAAACTCGCCGAAAACCGGTATCCGGTTCCGGCAGATCAGGTCGGCGGCAGCAATAACCTGCTTTCGCTGAGCGGGCATCATTTTGGCATAAACCTCCCGGTACTCACCAGCCGGAAACAAGAAGAACCCTGAAGAAAGCCGGTGACGCATGAATTTCCGGGCGAACAGATCATCCTTATATTTTCCCGCCGCCGCTTCAAGGCCGTCAGCTTTGCCGGCTCCTGAATCAAAACGATAATAATTAAATTCCCGTCTGATTTTCCAGGCAGCCTCCAGGGAAAAGGACTCTTGACGTAATATCTTTATTAATTCCGGAAAAGTCATAAAATTTTCAGCCCGAATTATTCGGGTGCAGGACGTTGGCCTAATTCCTTTTCCGGTAAGGGGGAAAAGCAAATGTCAGCCAAGTTTATGAATAGGCCGGGTTAGTAGTTTGGCCGGGTGGAACCGTTATTTAACTGGTTGACCCCGATGTAAACATAGTGCAACCCGGAACTGACCGTCAGGAGGGCCACCAGGAAAATCGTCCCTGATGCCGCCAGGGTGAATTCAGCGCCGGCCACCTGTTGAAACAAGACCAGGAAAACAGCGCTGATCTGGGTAAAGGTGGTTACCTTGCCAAGTACAGTGGGAGCGATATGCAGCGGTTCATTCAGGAGATAGAGGGTTATCAGACCGGATAAGATGATGATGTCCCGGCTCATTACCAGGACGGCCAGCCAGACCGGGAGGTGATCCACGGCCGCCATTACAATATAGGCCGAACTGAGCAGCAGTTTGTCCGCCAGAGGATCCAGGAAGGTTCCCAGTTTGGTTTTCTGGTTATAGGCTCTGGCGAGAAAACCGTCCAGACCATCGGTGACGCTGGCCAGGCAGAAGACTCCCAAGGCGGTTGTATTTTTGCGATACAACAGGGAGATCACGAAAACCGGAACCAGCAGAATCCTCAGAATGGTGAGGCGGTTCGGCCAGTTAAGCCCGAGTAATCCCGGAATCACCGATTGATTACCGGGCCCGACTGGCGGTAAACAGCTCCAGCAATGTCAGGAAATTCTGGTTGGCGTCCTTGAACAGAGCGTCCGTAAAAGGCGCGTTATGAATTCCCTTACTGTAGTCCCGCGCCGCATAAAGGTAATTATACTTGGCCCGTTTATACAGCTTCATGTAAGGAAGCATATTTTTCCCGGCCCGTTTGAGGCGGCCGATGTATCGTTCCACATCCTTGAAGTTCTTGGTGGTAACCTCGTAGGAGTCCAGCCATTTCTTCCGGAATTTCTTGAATCTTTCCGGCGAATCCTCATGGCAATCGTCACAGGCTTCCAGATATACCTTGTAATTTTTGCTTAGATTATGGCAATCAGTGCACTCATTATCCACCATCGGGCTTTCCATCTCTTCCATCCCGATCGCTTTAACTCCCAGGAAGGTGTTCTTGGGGCCGATATGGCAGATGGGGCATTCATCCCTGGGCGCCAGCTTATTGTCATGGCAGCGCTGACAGCGCCTCATTCCCGGAACGTGTTTCTTCTCCGGGTGGGTGCTGTGGATTATCCGTGAATGGCAGGCCGTGCACCTGATCCGGTTTTTCCAGGCCGGATTGTCCCGTTCGACATACGGTTTGAGACGGGGATACTGTTTCAGGATTTTGGTGAAATCCAGCCCCAGATGCAGCGGGTGAACATTGGCCAGCATATGGGGTTCATCGGATGTCCAGGATTTCGCGTACAAAAGCTTCTTGGCTTTTACGAAATCTTTTTCCGCCACCTTCACGATTCTGGCGTGACAGCGCCGGCAATTGTTATTAAGCACCGTCCGGCCGTGATCCTCCGGGTGCATGAAATAAGATTTTGCCGCCCGGTTGGGATGGCAGACGTGGCATTTCTTGAAGATTTCCTCTTCCTCCAGGGGCGTCTTATCGTTAAAATCCATTTCTTCCTCATCAAAGCCCTTCACATTCTTGTGAATATGCCCTTCATCAGCCAGGTAAGGCGTCGTGACGTGAGGAATCATAAATCTTATGGCCACCACGTGTTCGAGCAGGTGATTGAAGAAACCGGGAACCGCGTGGCAGTCCATACATACCGGTCCCTGTTCGGCCTTTCCATGTTTGGTTTGAACGTAGGTATCGTAGTGGATGGACATCTCATGGCACATTACTTTACAGAACAGAGGCTGCCCCGCTAATTTCACTCCCACGTATCCGTGCAGACCTCCACCTATAGCCAGCACCCCGATCAATACCGGAATATGTTCCTTAAACCATTTTACGTATACTGAGAAGCCAGGATACTCGGTAAGGTTCTGGTCTTTCTTTTTTCTGCTCATACAGTTTCCCCCTTAAAACCCCGGATTGTCAAGTTTTGACTTGACAACATCATCTTAAATTAGAACAGCATTTAATTTTCTGAAAACAAGCTTTCCTTTAGGTTACCACCAAATATAACAGTTTTTCTTACCGTTTCCAAGAGATTTCTTTTGTTTTCTCCAATAAATATAATAAAACAGTGTTTTTTTTATAATCGGATTGTAAAAAAACATTGAAATTATACGCAAATAACCCTGGACAGCGTTAATTCTTTTTTACTTGCAACATCGGTTTTTATGCTTCTGTAAGCATCAGGGAAAAAGGAGACTATGCTACCCCGCTTCTTTTTTGAGACGGTGGAAAACCGATAACAGAGCCACACTGCTGAAGCCTATCGCATA
>JBHHXV010000245.1:0-3572 GCA_046757225.1 bacterium | reverse complement strand
GGTCTTGATTTTTCTGACAGTCACCCTGGTTTTCTGGCTGCGTTTTCTGGAAAGGGAATCGAGAGTGAAGGAGGTCGGAGACCTTAAAAACAGGTACGTGGTGGCAGTGGTCGGTTTTGTCTCCTTTTCCCTGGTGATTCTGGTCATCTACAGCTTTCAGGCGGTAGTGGGCCTGCTCTTTTCCTCGATCGCCATGATCAGCGCCTCCTATATGCTGGGGGCAGCCCTGGGAACCTCAGCGGTGCTCAAACCGGGTCAGCGCCACTCCAATTCCCTTATCCCCTTCCTTGTTATCGCCCTTATGGGGCTGATCGCCTTGGGCTGGTTTCTTATCCGATCTCATCCCGGGGGAGTAAATTACCCTTATCAATTGCTGCAGGCCGGGTATTTTCTGTTTGCCGCCCTGACCGGGGCGGCCAGCGGCCCGATATTCGTGCTGGCGGTTCAGGGGTCGCCTGGTTCCGAAGAAAAAACCACCTCTTATATCCATATGCTGGACGCCCTGGGAGCCTCTTTGGGCGCCCTGGTCACCGGAGCCCTGATCCTGCCGCTGGCCGGTTTTGAATATACCCTGCTTATGCTGCTGCTGTTGCTGGTTTCCGCTTTGCTAACCTTGATCGTCAAGCCTTTGCGGGAGAAGTTGAAACGGCGTCCGTCTTTCGGCTGGCCAGGGATCAGCCATTTCCTACTGGCTATCTTTTTCTTCTCCTTTCTGCTGAACTGGCTGGTCAATAAAAACCGGTTTCCCCTGAAAACCGAATTCGACACTCCCACTGTCCACGAGGTATTGGGAAGAAGCGGTAAGAAAGGAATCGGTTCTTTTGACTTTTACACTGACAGAGAAAAAGAGAAGTTATTATTGGCCAGCTGCGCGGTAGAAGAGGGAAAGGTTAAAGGGTATGCCGGTCCGGTTAATATCCGGCTGCTGACCGGCCGGTCGAGAATTCTGAAGGCCGTTTATCTCCAGTCCCGGGAGACCTGGAGCTATATCGCCGATATCGACAACTGGCTGAAAAAGCTTGAAGGTCAGAATTTTACCACTCCAGCCGGGCTGAGACGGATAGATTCGATCGACGCCATGACCGGGGCCAGCGTCACCTCGGACGCGGTGGTCAAGGGGATTAAGGGGGCGTTAAAACGATGCTCGGAGGATCTCTTAGGGCAAACCTGGCCCCGGGAGAAACCGGAACCGGCCTGGTTTCTCTTGAAACAAACAAAAATTATTTTCCTGATCCTGTTTTTACTGGCCGCCGCCGGCGTCTATCACCTGGATATACCAGCGCTGAGAAAGCTCTATCTGCTGATATCGGCCGGGTTCCTGGGGTTTTATCTGAACGCTCCTCTTACCCTGGTGAACGTCGGCCAGGTCTTCAGCCTGGATTTTCCGGGATGGGTGAGCACGATTTTCTGGGCGGAACTGGCTTTTCTGGCGGTTTACCTGATTTTGTACGGCCAGCTCTGGTGCGGGTATATCTGCCCGTTCGGGGCTTTGCAGGAATTCATATCATACCTGAAACCGAAAACCAGGGAACCGCTGCTCAAAGCCCCGGGCGCCTCCCTGGAAAAGAAAGCCAGGTTCATAAAGTACATCCTGTTATCGTTGCTGGCCGGGCTCTATCTTATGACGAAGAACAGTGATTACTTCCGGTTCGACCCGATGCTCTCGATCTTTTCGGACTCGCCTTTCCAGGGGGCGCAGGGCTGGCATTATTTTCTCATCTTCAGCCTGGTGGGGGCGGTCTTCTATTTCCGGTTTTACTGCCGCTATTTCTGTCCGGTGGGCGCTTTGCTGGCTCTTTCCAATTTAATCAGCAGAATTAAGAAACCGTTCAGGAATTTCAGCCGGTGCGACCTGGGCATAACCAGGGGAAACGAGGACCTGGACTGCATCAAGTGCCAGCGCTGCCGGGATGAAAAGGAAATCAAGAGGGTAAGTCAAAACCTTCCCCAGAACAATCAAAAACAGGAGGCGTCTCATAATAATATTTTCCGGGTCTTCCTGCTGGTGGGGCTGATGCTCCTGTTCCTGGCCGTCAGAAGCGGAAAAGACGGCGCCCGGGAAGGAGGAGGCACCAGCCGCAAGGTTGATCTCCACCTGATCATCAAGCAGATAAAAACCGGGAAGCTGTCAAACCATGAAGCGATCTTTTATAAGAAGGGAAAGCCGGAAGTTATAAAAAAGCAGGATGACACTTCTATCTTCTCAACTTACGAATAGACCCGGATAGAAAAAACCGGGCCAAAAAGAAGTATAACCTGATTCCCCGGAGAAAATGTCTGAGGAACTGGGTTTTCCAGGGCTTCTCTCCGGGAAAAATGGTGAACCAGCAGGCCCCGGGAAAGGCCAGGAGCCTCAGGAAGCTGATTCTGGATCTCCAAGTATCCTTTAATACCAGTTCGACAACGGTTCTCATATCCTTTTGCCGTTCGCAGGCCCTGTTTAAAAGCCCGTCCTGTTCCACTTCTCCGGGAAACCACCGTTTGCCGGAAGGCCGAAACAGGTCCAGCCGCCCGTTAAGCTCAGTTCCCAGCATCTGCTGCAGGAGCCTCAGCGAATGATAAATCCGGTTGTGCAGACGATATTGACCGGCCAATTCCGATATTTCCTCCCAATCCGGTTTCCGGTTGGTCACCAGCCGGTCAAGATCCCAGAAATCTCTGAGGGAGGTGAAGGAATGGGCGTTCAGGTGCCAGCACAGGTGGAGAAACTGGTTGGTAAGAGAAAGGGATCTTCCCTTCACAGCCGGGGTTATTTCCAGTTCCTCCGGGTCTTTCCATAGACGTTCCACCGGATAATCAATTAAGGAGTCCCGGGAAAACAGGGCCCAGTGAAGTTCAAACTTCAAATGCGACTGGGAGCCGTGAGGGTAGGTATACAGTTTATGAAAAATGCACTTTCTGAGTAACCCCTTGTCGGGCCGGCCCAAGGCCAGTTTAAGGGTATTGTCGAGGATCTTGCCCCCGGTTTCCAGGTCTTTCTCCCGGATCAGCAGATCGATGTCCCCGAAACTCCGGCAGGCTGTCTCCGGGTACAGCTGCCGGGAAATAGCCGCCCCCTTGAGGACTACGAGACCGATTCCCTCCCGGTTGAAATCAGTAAAAATCCTGGAGAGAATCTTGAAATAGCCCGATTGTATGCCGCTGACCATATGATAGCGTTCTTTCAAGGCATCCATGACAGCTTTGGGGGCTGATATTTTCCGCTGGCGGATTTGGTAGTAAAGGAGGGTTTCCACCTGGCAACTGCTGGCCAGATCCAGCAGTCTTTTCCAGGAAAATCGGCTTGATCGCGTTAAGCTCAACTGATCCGCTTTTAACGGAAACGGCCTGGTGCAGACGGCCAGAAACCGGTATTCCCGGCTGTCTAAACTGAAGAGGTTACCTTTCTTCATGTAAGGTGATTTCCTTTTCCTGAAAAAACATATTATACTCTTTTTACGGGCAGTCCAGGTAAAAGATTTATGTAATACATACTGAACTTGATATTTATGATATTTTCTTTTATTCTTTAGCCTGGACTATTCACAAAGTTGAGCTAGTTTTGCCAGACCTATATAGGAAAAGGCTTCATG
>JBHHXV010000244.1:0-3579 GCA_046757225.1 bacterium | reverse complement strand
CTTTTTATCAGTTTCCCTTCAACTTCTGGTAAGGGGACTGGCAAATGTCAGCCAAGTTATGAATAGACCGGGTTGACAAAAGCTATTCATAATGAACCGCCCCGGCGATTTCCAGGCCGGCCGCTTTTTTAGCGGGAAACCAGCCGGCCCCCAGCGAGGTCAGGAAAATTCCCGCGGTAGCCGTTAACACCGCCTGAGAGGGAAAAACAAACTGGATAGTCCAGCCGAAGGACTGCTTGTTGATAACGTAAATCAGCACCAGTGACATGAACAACCCCAGAACGATCCCCAGTGCCGAGCCGATAAAGCCGATAATGGAGGCCTCCAGCAGCACGATCCGGGAAATCTGACCGCGCAGAAAACCGAGTGCCCTTAATATCCCCAATTCCCGGCGGCGCTCCTTGATGGAAATCAAAAGGGCGTTGATGATCGACAGCAGGGAAACCACCACGGCGATTAATTCCAGGGCGTAAGTAATGGCGAAAGTCTTGTCGAAGGTGGTCATGATTTCCTTTTTAAAGGTTCGCTCATCGATGATGATAAGGGGTTCATCAGCGGCGGCCAGTACCGCTTCCTTGACCCGTTCCGGGTTGGCCCCCGCTTGCAGATAGATCGGCAGGCCGTTTATTTTATGATCATGCCAGTACTTTAAATAATAACGCCGGTCCAGGGCGATCATCCCCCGGTCGTAGGAGTAATTGTAAAACACCCCCGCTACCGTGAATTTTTTATCGCCTTCGGGCGTGAGAACAGTGAGGCTGTCCCCCCTGGCTTTCCGGTATTTAACCGCCAGACTCTCCGAGATAAGCACCCCTTCCTGTTCTATAGCCTGGTTGAAAATTTCGTCTTCCTCTCCGTCCAGAAATTTCAGGCGGCGGTATTTCCGGTTGAGCCGTAAGTCTTTGCTGCTTAAATAAACATGCCCCCTGTTTTCTATTTTGACCTCGATTCCCCGGTAGCCGTTGACATCCGCCACCCCGGGAAGCCGGGAGAGTTTTCCGATCAAGCTTTCCGGGAGGGTGTCGTGGATCCCGGGAGCAAACCGGGAGCCGCTGATAGCGTAAAAATCAGCTTTTATGTTCTGATCGCTCCATTCCACCACTGTCCGGCGGAAGCTCTTGACCATAATCAGGACGCTCAACATCATTCCCAGGCTGATCATGGTGGCCGCCACCGCCGAGGAGCTTCTTACCAGGGAATGGGTGATATTCTGGCCGGAGATAATCCCCTCGGTTTTAAAGAGGCGGATATAAACCGGGGTAAGCCACCGGCCGGCGGCTTCGGTGACCGGGGGAATCCAGAGGCTGACCCCCACGATAATCAGCAGGTTGGAAATAAACCCGAACAAAGGTATCCCCCTAACCGGAGGGACAAAACAAGCGGCGTAGGCCAGAGACAGACAGAAAACTCCCCGGAGAAAATATTTTTTATATTGTTTTTTCCGGGTGATCTCATAGTATCCCGGACGCAGCGTTTCCGCCTGGGGGGTTAAGGAGGCGTTTCTGGCCGGGTAAAGGGAGGAGACCACTGAAGCGGTTATCCCCGCAGCCATTCCCAGAGCGACTGTTTCCGGGGTGATAACCAGAGCGGCCACCCTGGTTTTGGCGTAGAGGGCGGAGACGGTGCGGGAGATCGCCCCTACCGCCGAATAGGAAAGCAGGTGTCCCAGCAAGATCCCCAGGCCGGAACCGATCACCCCCAGCACCGCCGCTTCCGCCAGAAAGAGATAAAAGATCTGTCTCCGGGTGGCTCCCAGTGACCTGAGGATGCCGATCTGGGTCCGGCGGCCCGCCACCGCGCTGGAAAGGGTGTTGTTCACCAGGGCTATACCCACCAGCAGGGCGATTAAACTCATGGCAGAAAGATTGAGCTGGTAAGAGCCGATCATCTTGTCCACCTGGGAGTTTTTTCGCTCCGGCCTGACCACTTCTATATTGGCCGGAAATATTTTCCGAAGCCGCTTTTTCACCTCAGCCACCGGTTTATAGTCAGGGTTGCCGGGATCGGGCTTTACCACGACGTCAATCCGGTCCAGTCTGCCCAACCGGTGGAAATACTCCTGAGCGAAAGCGATATCCATCACCGCCACGTTTCCGCCCATCGCTTTGGCCGGGCCTTCCATCTTCATCAAGCCGTAGACCGTCAAGCTCCTGACCGCGTTGCTCATCACCAGCTCGATTTCCGATCCCACCTTATACCCGTATTTATCGGCAAACCTTTCGGTTAGGATGACCGCTTCCGGGTTGAGGGCGAAATTAAACCCGCCGAATTTTTTTTGAGACCTTTTCTTGAAAGATAATTTGCGGATTTTGCTGCCCGAGAAGATATCGATCCCCATCAACATCAGGATTTCGCCGGGGTGATTTCTTACCGCAGCCGAACCCTGAATGACAGGAGAAATGTTTTTTACTCCCGGAACGGCCAGTAATTGGGGGTAGAGAGTCTCGTCTATGCCCAGGTCTCCGCCCAGGATCTGGAGGTCGGCCTTGCCGGAAACCGCGTCAATGCTCTGCCGGAAGGACTCGATCACGCTCTGGTTGGCCACTCTTATCGCCACGAAAACAGCTATTCCCAGGGCGATTCCCAGCACCGTGATAAGCACCTTTCCCTTTTCCGCTTTCCAGTGCCTTAACGAGGCGTAATAAAAGAGTGAAACCATTAAACCCCTCTCGTATCCGGTTTCCAGATCTGTTTGTGCAACTGGAGCTGCAACCGGACATTGAGTCTGTCCGCCAGGATCCAGCCCGCCAGCTCGGCCGGGCTTAATTTTCCCCACACCGGGCTCATCAACAATTCATGACCATATAAATCGTGCTTTCGGATCATTTCCCGGGCATAATCGTAATCCCGGCGGTCCAATAAGACAAACTTTATCTGATCGGAGGGTTTCAACCGGGAAAAATTAGGGATGAAAACCTGGTCTGTCATCCGGCTGCCCGGGCATTTTACATCCATAATAATAATCACCTCCGGAGGCAGAGAATCGATCGGCAGGCTGCCGTTGGTTTCCAGCAGCACGGTTTTTTTTCCTGCCAGGAGCCGGCCGGTCAGTTCCCGGGTTTCCGGCTGAAGCAGCGGCTCCCCGCCGGTGATTTCCACCAGTTCCCCTCCCAGTTTCCGGACTTTACCGATAACTGTTTCCACGCTCATTTCCCGACCGCCGCTTTCAGCGGCGTAAGTGGTGTCACAATAAGAACAGCTCAGGTTACACCCGGCCAGACGGATGAAAACACAGGGCAGACCGGCGTAAGTCGACTCGCCCTGAATCGATCTGAATATTTCGGAAATCTTCATTTTAATGGTACATTATAAGTTAAAAAGGCTGGTTATGCGCTGTTTGTTTATTAATTCATCGGAAATATCGGGGAACAGAATAAGGATTACCGACCCCGGAGATGTCCATCATTTAAGCAGATCATTGCGCTCTGTTCCCGGTGATATTATAAAAATATCAGATGGTTGCGGAACGGTTTATGAGGTTCGGATTTCCTCTGTTTCGGCGGCTGCGGTGGATACGGTTATTGAATCCCGATCTCCCATTGACCTTGAATCTCTTCCCCGGGTAATTCTCGCGCAGGG
>JBHHXV010000243.1:0-3590 GCA_046757225.1 bacterium | reverse complement strand
ATTTGGAGGGTTGGGCGAATTTTACGCAGTAGATGAGTTAAGTTGACAATCCCTTTGGCAACCTCCAGAGATTGATTGAAATTTGACCCTACCTCAGCGCAGGCTAAAACCAAACAACGTCGTAAATGTCCCAGGCCGATTTCATGGTCAGAATCAAGCTGGAAAAGGTAATGACACCTATCCATGCTTTTTATACTTTCCTGAAAATCGGTTGAATAACCGGGCCTTCCAAACGACTGAGCAGATCCCCTTTTTGCAAGGCGTCGGCCAGTAATTCCATAACCTGTCCATACACCCGTAAGCTATGATCAACTATTTCCTCTGTATGGGCCAGACAGGGAATAATGGAGCCGTAAAAGAGTTCTCCTCTCTTAAAACATTCCTGCTGGAAATAGCTTTTCATGGGGTAGCTGAATGCTCCTTTCTCATCCAGAAAACGAATTATCGCCCGGGGGCCGATTCCAAGGCAATCGGTAACCTGTGAAATATTCAAGGCATCGGCCAGGCGATTGTAACCGTTTTTGAAACGTTCGCCCAGCTGCCAAATGTGCTGATAAAAAGCTTCGTCCATATGCTCGATGACGGTTTTACACACCGCCAGTGACAGGGCTTCCCCCCCAAAGGTAAAAGAGAAGAAAACCTTGTCGAAATATTCCATGTACTCGCGTTTTCCCACCACCGCCGAGATCGGTACGCCGTTTCCCATTCCTTTTCCGCAGGTGCTCAGGTCCGGGACCACTCCATAAAGTTCCTGGGCGCCTCCCAAGGCCATTCGAAAACCGGTAACCACCTCATCGAAAATAAGCAAGGCTCCCGCTTTCGTGGTCAGATCACGTACTTTACTCAAAAAATTGTCCTGAGGTTCGATTACTCCTACCGGTTCCATGATTACCGCGGCGATCTTTCCGGGGTTTTCATCCAGTATTTTTTTAAGGCTGTTTATCTCGTTATATTGGAATTCAAATATCAGTTCTTTATTGAATTTGGGAATACCCAAATTCCGGGTAGTGGAGGCGATATACCAGTCCTGCCAGCCGTGATATCCGCAGCAGGCGATCTTGTCCCGGCCGGTGACCGCCCGGGCAACCCGGACAGCCCCTGAGGTGGCATCAGAACCGTTTTTACCGAACCGGACCATCTCCGCGCAGGGAACGGTCTTCACCAGTAACTCGGCTACCTCAATCTCCAGGGGGTGAGGCATGGTAAAAACCAGGCCTTTTTTCAGTTGAATCCGGGCGGCAGCCTCCATCGGCATCCATCCGTACCCAAAGGAAATCGCTCCTAAAGCCATGATATAGTCGGTAAAGCGATTTCCGTCTACATCAAACACATAAGCTCCCTCACCCCGCTCCAGAAAATTGGGGGAAGCTCCTTCCACGAACTGGCTCCAGCTTTTGGAAAAGGTCTGGGTAGCGGAAGGTATCACCCTCCTGGCTCTTTCGAGCAGAACCCTGGAATGGGAAAAGTCCGGTCGTTTCATTTGGTATCTTTCCGTTCAACAGGCCAGAGAGCGGGATTGCTGATTTTCCGGTCTATATTCCCGAAAAGGGCTTCTATCTCTTCAGCCCGGGTTTCTGAAACCTCCAGCATAGCACAATTTTCCTTTATTTGAGCGGCGGTTTCCGCTCCCAGCAGCATAACGGCACCGGAACTCCTCGCCGCCACATAACCTAAAGCCATGGTCGCCAGACTTGTCCCTGAACGCTTACAGAGGAGCTGATACCGCTCCAGAGGTTTTCTGGCGAATTCCATTTGTCGGGAAAGATCGGATAAAGGCATCACCAGCAATCCCTGTAAAAAAACACTTCTGATAACAATCAGTTTACCTGCCAGCCGGGCTTTTTCAAACCATTTCAAACTGACAGCCCGCTGATCGAAAACATTGAAAGGGGCCTGAATCAGGTCGATTTCCGGCAAGGAAAAGGCCTGTTCTATTTCTTCTTCCGTATATATGGAAACCCCGACAAAAGAAGCTATCCCCTCTTTTTTGAGTCTTTTGAGGGCGGGGCCGTAAATTCCCCACGCTTTCAGCCAGCTTCCCCTGTGCAGTAAAACACCGAATAACCGGGGAACGCCCAAGACCTCCCTGGAATGTTGTATACTGAGAAAAATCTCCTCAGCCGGTTTCCCCTGGAGATTCAGTCCCAGTTTCGTAATAACCAGGGCTTTCTCGGTAATCCCTAAAGAGCGTAAAGCTTTACCCAGAATCTGTTCGCTTTCGCCGTAGCTTTGAGCGGTATCAAAACAATTAATTCCTCTTTCCCAGGCTGTTTTGACGATCTCCCGGGATTCCCGGAAATCCGGCTGGCCTGAGCGGTTGGCGATTCCGTAAGGCAAACCCAACTGCACGGTTCCCAGCGCTATCCTGGAAAGAGTATACCCCGGCCACGTACAATGCTCCACTTATACCCGCACTCCCAGCGTGCTCATCAAAGCTTCATAAAACCGGGCCGGGTCTTCTGGTTCCATACCGGGGAAAAGGGGAATTGACAGGCATTTTTCATAATAGCTTTCCGTGTTTGGAAGCCGGATTTCTCCCAGAAGCTTTCGATAATAGGGGTGCTGATAAACCGGGATATAATGAACCTGGGTCCCGATATTATGCTGTTTGAGCAAACGCTTCATCACCTGAGTCCGGGAAACACCGAACTGCTGATAATCAATGCTCAAGACAAAAAGATGATAGGCTGAGGCAGCGTTTTCGGTAGTTCGTAAACAGCTGATTCCTTCAATCTGAGAAAATGTTTCCCTATATTCCCCTGTAATTTCGCGTCTACGCTTGAGAAAGCGGTTAAGTTTGCCGAGCTGGCTTACCCCCAGTGCGCATTGAATATCCGTTATGCGGTAATTGTACCCCAGTTCGACCATTTCGTATTTCCAGGGTTCCCGTTCTCGTTCTTCGTAAGAGTAGGTTTGCCGGATGCCGTGTGTTCGGAACATCTTTGTACGTTTGGCCAGCTTTTTATCGTTGGTGAGCACCGCTCCCCCTTCGCCGGTGGTTATATGTTTGACCGGATGGAAGCTGAAAACCGTTGCTTGGGAGAATTGGCAGCTGCCGATCTTCTGCCCGTGATAATCCGCGCCCAGGGCATGACAGGCGTCTTCTATTACCCAGAGCCCGTGTTTGCAGGCGATCCGGTGTATGCTTTCCATATCGCAGGGGTTGCCGGCAAAATGCACCGGGATGATTCCCACGGTCTTGGGGGTGATCTTTTTTTCAATTTCATCCGGTGCAAGATTGGCGGTTTCCGAATCGATATCGGCAAAAACCGGTATTCCTTGGCAAAACCGGACGCAATTGGCGGTTGAGGCGAAGGTGACCGGGGTGGTGATCACTTCATCTCCCGGCCTTACTCCCAGAGCCAGCATGAGAATATGCAAGGCGGCGGTACCGCTGGAACAGACGGTTGCGTAAGCCGTCCCACAGTAGGTGAGGAGGCTCTGTTCGAATTGGCCTACGGTTTGGCCTTGGGTTAACCAATTTCCTTGGAGTACGGACAATACCGCCTGGTAATCATCCTCATCCAGATACTGGCAGCCATAGGGCAGTTTTTTTTGCATAATGAATAAGTTTTAGGTCATTGTGTTTT
>JBHHXV010000242.1:0-3650 GCA_046757225.1 bacterium | reverse complement strand
GGAGACAAATCAACAACGGTGAAGGCAAGCAAATAATGGCCTTAAGCAAGAGCAGTCTTAAATCCAGGATTATCACGGAACTGGCGGCACAGGGGTTTGTTACCACCGGAGAACACGCCTGGACGGAGAAGTTCGCGACCGCTATTGCCAACGCAATTGTAGATGAGATCCAGCAAAATGCGGAAGTGGCTACAGCCGTGGTTGGGACCTGCCCGACCGGCGCGGTAACCGGAAATGGCACGGGAGTGGTGACCTAAAATGTCTGATGATTTCCTGGGGCGGGGAGTTCGGTTTCCATTTAGTTTCAACGTAGCCGGAGCCACCGACAATTCACGGGTAGTGGCGGCATCAGAAAAGTTCGATCATATAAACGAAAGCATCCGGCAGATTCTGGGGACCAGTCCAGGCGAAAGAGTAATGCTCCCGGAATTCGGGTCCCGGTTGAAGGAACTGGTATTTGAACCGAACAACACGGTTTTAAAAGCATTGGCAAAGGTGTTTGTGGTTGATGCTTTAAGCGAATGGGAGAAACGGATCGTGGTGCAGGATGTGCAGATTGCCGAGGATCCAGATTCGATCGACAACGGGCTTTTTGCCATACAGATTTCGTATGTGGTGATAAAAAATCAGGTAGCCGGGAACCTCATATTTCCGTTTTATGTGGAAAAACAACAATGAGCTCTACAAACAACCAGTATTCGTCAAAAGATTATCAGTTATTGCTGACTGAGCTGAAAAACAAGATCGTTCATTACCTTCCGGAGTGGACTGATCATAATGATTCCGACTTCGGAATCGCTTTGCTGCAGCTGTTTTCTCATGTGGGGGATATTCTGCATTATTACCTGGAAAGAATGGTGGGGGAAGCGTTCTTGCCAACCGTTACCGAGCGGGGGAATTTGATAAATCTGCTGAAGCTGATCGATTATGAATTGTCCGGAGCTGCTCCGGCCTCTGCTGACCTGACCTTTACTTTGAGCCGGTCATATGAAGAAACCGTTACCATTCCTGCCGGCACCGAAGTGATGAGCGTGGCTGATGAGTCTTTGGGCGTTGAGTCATTTTACTTCGAAACCGACGCTGATTTGGAACTGCTGCCTGGTGAACTTTCCGGAACGGTGAGTGCCACCGAAGGGAAAAGCGGATCAGAGACCCTGGGTACTTCCGATGAAACCGCTTATCAGAAATTTCCAGTAAACGCCTCTCCGATAATTGACGGCACTTTGAAAGTGTTTGTGGACGCCGAACAATGGACGGAAGTGGACACCCTTGGTTTAAGCGAACCGGACGCCAAGGAATATTATATCCAGCGGGACGCCGATGAAAAGATCACCGTGTTTTTCGGAGACAACAGTCAGGGCCTTGTTCCCGGCAACGGCGCAGTCATTAGCGCTACCTATCGGGTGGGGGGAGGAGCGTCCGGGAATGTCGGACCGGGTACTATCACGATTCTCAATTCCACTCTCACGCACCAGGGCTCTCCGCTTTCGGCAACCGTAACTAATGCCTCCTCCGCATCCGGGGGAACCGACCGGGAAACTGCTGATCACGCCAAAATTCATGCTCCTCTGGAACTCAGGTCTTTGGACCGCTGCGTAACCGGGGATGATTACGAAACAATTGCTGAAGGATACCCAGGGGTGGAACGAGCCAAGGTTTTTGCCATTGAACCCCAGAACTATCGGGCGATCGATGTTCATATTGTTCCCGGTGGTGGCGGAGATCCCAGCCAATCCTTGATCGATGGTCTGACCGCTTACCTGGATGCCAGGCGGATGATTCTGGACATTATGACCGTTAAGGCCCCGGATTACATCTCCATTGAAATGGAACTGACGGTTTATGTCCTGGATACTTATGTCCAGTCAGCTGTTGAGACAGCAGTAAATGATGCTTTGACCAACTTCTTTCTCTATAACGGCGACTTTGTCGATTTCGCCAAGAGCATCTACCAGAGCGATCTTTACCGTGAGCTCGATAAAATCGAAGGGGTGGATCATGTGGATATCGACAAATTATACCGGGTCCCCAAAGTCAAATATGAGGACTGGGAGGGTGGCGCTACCTTCGGAACAGTCACAATTTCCGAATCAACTAAAGAGGAAACCTGGACCGTTGAGATGACGTCGGCTACCACGTTCAAGGTGACCGGATCGGTTTCCGGACTTCAGGTTGCCAGCGGGTCTTTTGATGTGCCGTATGTTTCTGACAACAGCGAAGTAGCATTCACCATTACTTCTGCTGCACCTTCCAGTAAACTCCGGGAACGGGCCACCTTCAAGACCTCCAAATTGTTGGGGAATGTGGCGATGGACGGGAGTGAGTTTCCAGTTCTTGGAACCGTAAGTCTGACCATGTCCGGAGGCTTGTGATGGGTTTTACAAATTATGGGTTCCCCTCCAGCGCCGGAACCGATCTCAGTAATGTGCTTGAGAAATTCGAAGTGACCAGAGGGTACGAAGGCCCGCAGATAAAGCTGGAATGGAAATTTTTCGACAGCAATGACATCGATGCGCTCAAGATCGTCAAGAAGATTGGGGCGTACCCTTTGCATGTAAGTGACGGCATTCTGGCCTGGGAAGATACGATCTCCGGATTTTATGCCGATCTGGAGGTGACAGCCGGGGAGCTTTATTACTATACCATCTTTATCCAGTTGGCCGGTCAGACCGAATGGGTGTTCAGTCAGAAAGGCATGGGAAAAGCTCTGGCCCTTCAGACCGGTTATTACGAAAACAAGTTATGGGAACTGCTTCCTGAAATTTACAGAATTCATGATGAGCAGAAAGAGACCTTAAACAAAAAGAAAGTACTGGCAGTGCAAGATTAACCAGAAAAGGGGAAAAACATGAACAGAGAATTACAGCCAGCAGACACGGATTTCTTCCTGCTCAGCGAAGAGCAACAGCAACAGGTTTCCGCGGTAGAGGAGTTTTTCAAGGAACTGCAAACCGGGCATTCCGGCTATCAGATTAAGAATTTCGTGATCGGCCAGTTCCATACGCCCGATCGGAAATACCATCAATGTCTTCTTGAGATGAACGGCCGGTACCGGGGACTGGTGCAGCTCCATTACGAGTACAAGAAAACCGGAATCGAGCTCAGAAAGCAGAAACTGAAAGTTCTGGAGAAGCAGGCAACATTGGAGAAAGCGGAAAGCTTCGGCGCCGAGCTCCTGAAACTGGAGATCGAAGAGTGCGAAAACGAGATCGAACTCCGTGCATGGAACTTGGAAAATTTGAAACGCTCCATCATGACCACCTACCGCGAAATGTCGGTATTCAAGGAGGAGCTGGAGCGATTGGAACCACTGAGGAAATACCAATCCCATGAGGAAGCGGAAGCCGAGTACTGGGCCACCCAGTTCGCTCACGAATTTCTGAAAGGAAAGCGAGGAGAAAACTTACCGAATATTCCGGATGCTGCAAAACTGGCACAGGTAATCCAGCGGAAATTAGCTTCAGGAAACGGCCTGCTCCAAATCGAGGAAATCATGAAGGAAGTGGAGGAAAAGTAAATGCCTGCGGGAATCTGGACGAACAAACTTGATATGCCGCTTCCCCTGCGTGAAGGTCATCGGGCAACCAATATCGGTATACAGAAAGCTTTCTGTATGTATGGAAGCGATGACGCGTATACCAAGCTTACCA
>JBHHXV010000241.1:0-3669 GCA_046757225.1 bacterium | reverse complement strand
CGGTGAGAGCGTCCAGAAGGATCGCTCCCTTGGAAACCTCTTTCCGCTCACCCTGAACAGTCAGGAAACACTTTTCTCCCATTATGTTAATCCTTGTTTAAAGTGGGTAAGCCGGTGAGCGCTGTACCCGGCGATCAGGTAGAAAACGGCGGCCATAAGGAAAGCGCTCCGAAACCCCCAGATCAGAGAGAGGGTGATCGACAAGACCGATCCGATCACCGCGGCCAGGCCGTTAATCCCCCAGAACCAGCCGATCTCCCGGGTGAAGAACATCTGTTTGGCCAGTCTGATTCCTTGAGGAAAGGGAATTCCCATCAGAAAAGAAAGGGGCAGGACGGCCAGGATTACCAGGAAAATCCGGATGATCAGGGGCGCCTGCACGGTTCCGCTGATCAGGTAAGGCAGGCTCAGGCCGGTCAGTAGCGTAAGAGGAACGATCCCCAGGATCACCCTCAGAAGTTTTCCGGAATCCCCGGAGACGATCCTGCGGGAATAAAGCCCCCCCAGACCGCTGCCCAGCAGAATGGATGCCAGCACTATCACCATGTTGAGCTGGGGATACTGTAAATAATAGGAAAACAGTTTCATCATGGTGATCTCGATCAGCATAAACCCCACCCCCACCGAAAAAAAGTAGGGGAGAAAACCGGAGAGGCTGGTATAGCCACTTTCGATCGCCAGTTTATGAGGCGCGTTTAAGAACTGTTTGAAGTAGTTGATAAACCTGATGATCACCAGTTTAAACAGTACCAGCAGCAGGATCAGCAGAAGAAAGGCCATTTTAATATGGTACTTCATGACCCCTTCCAGAAAAAACGGTTTATTGTCCGTGGAAGGGGAGATATCCACCAGGCTGTTTTTCCGGTAGCTTTCCGGAGAAATCTTCCCGCCCGAGATCTTGCTGAAATCTGTATCAGATTGATAATAAGGGATAAACAGCGGTTTCAGCCCGAAATCGTCCAGTGATTTCTTCAACGAATCGCTTTCGGTTTCCGTAAAGGAAGCGGCTTTGAAAATCAAACCGTAAGAATAGCCGGACCAGCTTTTGGTCTTGAAGGCGGCGATATGTTTCATGGCGTCGCTGGGGATAATTCCCTTTGATTTATAGCTGTTCAACATGGTTAAGACAAATTTTTCCAGCAGCTCCGGGTAATCCACAAACACGCTGACCATTCCTTTAGGGGTCAGGTGGGAGAGATAGAGATCGAACGCCTCCTGGGTGTAAAGATAGTTTTCCAGTTGCGAGGTGCCGAGAGAATCGGAAAAAGCCAGGGTGCTGGACAGGCTCAACACAATATTGTCGAACCGGTCCCGGGTGCGCATGATATAGCTGCGGCCGTCTTCCGCCACCCAGTTCACCCGCCTGTTTCCAAAGATATCGCCATTTCTCTGCCGTCTGGCCAGCTCGATCACCCCCCGGTTGATCTCCACCGCTTCCACCCGCCCGGCTCCGGCCAGCAGGGCCATATAAACATCACGGCCTCCCCCGGCGCCCAGGACCAGCACCTTATCCGGTTTCCCCAGCAGATAAGGCAGATAGGTAATATCCTGTTTCAAGGCTTTCAACTCTTGAGGGCTGTCAGCGGCTTTGGGCATACTGGCCTGGGTTCCCCCGTTTATGAAAATCTCCAGCCGGTCTGTCTTGCCGCTGATGATCTTGACCAGGTCGCAGCGGGAATAAAGCCCCCAGAGGGAATCGAGCAGTTCCGTCTTGGCCCGGGGATAGCTGAGGGTATGACCCAGGGGGGTGTCGGTCAGTTTCAGCCGGCTCTGGGAAACAGTCAAAGGGAAAAACAGGGAAAAAGCGATTCCCATAACGATCAGGAGGTTCAGGGGAACGGTGGATATTTCCCGGTAGTAGGGGAAATCCTTCCGCAGGCGGGAAGGGATAACCGAGGCGAACATCCCTATTACCAGGATACTGTGGGGAACGCCGCAGAGATTGATGATGACCAGCGATAACAGGCAGCCACTCACCCCGCCCAGCAGGTCGTTGAAATAATGCCTTTCACACTCGTCCGGCCAGTGGCTGTAATAGGTGGCGAGAATCATCCCCCCCAGCAGAAAGGGAATGACCGATAAAACGGCGGCCCCGTAAACCGTCAGGTATTCAAAGTATTTAAGGATCAGGATTCCCGAAAAATTGAAGCTGAAAGCGAACGATACCAGCAGCCGCTGAGGGAAAGGCCCTCCCGGCGGGTTGAAGTGAGGCTGGTAACGGTCATAAATTATCCCCCCGATACCGGTCCCGAAAACCGCCAGGGAAATAAGGATAAACAGCAGCTCATAATGATAGAGGGCGGAAAAAATCCGGATGATGACGATTTCATATAAAAACAGAGACAGGCTGCAAAAAAACAGCCCCTGATTTTTCAAGCTTTTTTCCGGCATAGTTGATAATCAGTAAGGAGGGGGGAGGTCAGATTACCCAATCAATGTTATCGGATTGATTGATCAAATCCTCAAGGCAGCGTAAACGCTCTTCCAACGGTTTGGGCAGGCCGCCCAGGGCTTCGGAGATATATCGGACGGCGGTTACAATCCCTTCCATTTTCTTATAATTTCCCATGGTATAAGCCAGATGCCCCAAAGCCAGGATTTCCTCCAGGGCTTTCCGCATCTTTGGTTCAAGCAAGTTTTCCATATATGAATATCCTATGAACAGACCGGGAAGGATACCTCCGCGCCGCCCGTTTTACCCAGAAGGTCCACCAGTTCTTCCAGGTTCCTGGCGTTTTCCCGGCCTGGATTATCCCCGACCGGGGAGAGATCCAGTTCCCGGGCGCTGAAGCTCTTGGATTTGCATTCCCGGATTATGGTCCGGTAAAGCTTTGACTTTACAAAATAGGAATTATCCAGCACACATCGGATCATCTTCACAAAACGCAGATTACAGGTATCGAAAACCGCGTTGGTCATATCCGCCTCTTCCATACCGGCGTCCAGGAGGGTTGAGTGAACGAATCTGGCGTGAAAAAGGTTGGTGCCGATGAACTTCGACCCTTTCAATGAAGCGCCCTCGAAGTTTACTCCTCCCAGGTTGGTGCCGTAAAAGACCGAGTCCTGCATTTCCGTATCTTTCATGACCGCCCCCAGCAGGTTAGCCTGTCTTACGCTGGCCCGGTTTACCTTGGCTTCCGTGAAATCGGCCCCCTGCAGGTTGGCCTCGTCCAGATTTGCCTCAACCAGGTTGGCTCCGGCCAGGTTTCCCTCCTCCATCTCCGCCCGCCAGAACCGGGCGCCGGGCATCTCCGCCCCGCTGAGAGAAACATTATTCAGGGAAGCTTTAATAAAAACGGAACCGATCAGAAACGAGCATTCAAAGGAAACACCGTCCAGTTTCGCTCCGGTAAAATCAGCCCCCCCCAGCCGCATCTTGCTCAGGTCAAGCCCGCTCAGGTCAAGCCCGCTAAAGCTCTGCCTGGCCCGGGCCATCTTTTTTATTTCCTCTCTGGTGAGGTCAGCCATGAATTTTCATGAAGGGCCCCTCTCCCCTTTGATGAAAAAAAGATTCTTGACACCCAACCCGAATAATTCGGGAATCATAACCAAGCAATCGTTATCTTGTTGAAATCAGAAATGGTTTATCAGTTTCCATTAAAACTTTTTCCGGTAAACAAACTCTTTTCGGACGTTGGTTTTCTCCCTTTATCGATAAGGGGTCTGGCA
>JBHHXV010000240.1:0-3690 GCA_046757225.1 bacterium | reverse complement strand
GAATTATCCGTTCAGCCCTTTGACCTGGAAGAAACCTTTGTTCGTTTAACCCGCTTTTCTCCCAAGTCTTAAGGTTTTTGAAAACAAAAACCATATGATGGATTTGCTGTTTCGTCAAAAATTCCGGTTAAGTTGACAATCCCTTTCAAGGAAGCCGTCTCAGCCAGGTGTAGCTCAACACTATCTCAGCCAATAATAAGAACAAGGCCGCACCCAGGACATAAGGAAACAGCTCGGTATAGCGCAGATACTCCTTGACCTTGATTTCGGTCTTTTCCATTCTGTCGATCTCTTCGTAAATCCGGGTCAGCTTACGCTCGTCCGTAGCCCGAAAAAACCTGGCTCCGGAGAGTTCGGCAATCTTCCTGAGGGTGTCTTCATCGATCTGGGTGAGGTATAAGGAGCCGTCCGGCGCCCGGGCATACGTTTTACCGAAAACCGGGTCTTGTATCGGAATCGGAGCCCCTCCCTCCCGTCCCACTCCCACGGTATAGATCTTGATACCCATCGCCTGGGCCGCTTTAGCGGCGGTCAGGGGGTCTATTTTGCCCTTGTTGTTCATGCCGTCGGTCAACAGTACCACGATTTTACTCTTGGCTTTACTGGCCCTGAGCCGGTTAACCGAGTTGGCGACCGCCATACCGATGGCGGTGCCGTCCTTGACCATCCCCAGGTTAACCTTGGCCAGCAGATTGGTAAGCACGTCATAATCCAGGGTCAGGGGGCACTGGGTAAAACTCTTGCCGGCGAACACCACCAGCCCTATCCGGTCGTTTTTACGGCCTCTTATAAACTCCTCGATCACCAGTTTGGCCGCCTGAATCCGGTTAACCGGTTTCAAATCCTCGGCCGCCATGCTGCCGGAGATATCCAGAGCCATGATGATATCGATTCCCTCAGTGAGAATCTCTTCGTTCCGGTTTCCCATCTGGGGCCGGGCCAGAGCGATTACCGTCAGGGTCAGGACAATTGCCCGCAACACGGCCGGCGCGTGTTGATACCGCAGCCGCCAACCACCTGCGGTTTTTTTCAGAGCGGCGGTATCAGGAAAAAAGAGCCGGTTGCTTCCCCTGCCCTTTTCCCGCCGGAAATAATGCCGCAGATACAAAGGAACCACCAGTAAACCGGTTAAGAACCAGGGATTCGCCAACCGCATTACTGCACCTCCCGGCTCTGTCCGGCAGTCTGTATTTCCTTGACAGGAGTGGTCTTCTCCACAATTTCATAAGCAGTTTCCACTTCCTTTATTAAATCTTCCTGCCGGGGGCGGTGTCTGGCGAACTTAACCAGGTCTGAAGTGAACACCAGCTCTTCGATCAAGGTCTTGATTTCCAAGTTCAGATCAGCCCTGTTGAGGTTATAAAGCAGTTCATCGGTGGTTTCTTCCAGGGACTCGAAATCATACCTGCGCCCCAGATACCGGCGAATGACTTCCGATAATTCCGAATAAAACCCCTTTTTATCAACAAGCTCCTCTTTGGCCTGTTTTTTAAGCTTTTTGAGGGCGCTTCCGGCTTCCACCTCCGGCGGCAGGGGTGGCGGAGGTGGCGGGGCTGTTACTGTTTCGGGCTTTTTAAAGCGTTTAGCTAACAGGTAAATCACTGAAATCAGAGCGGCTATTGCCAGAAAAGCGCCCACCAGATAATACCAGGGCCGGTAATCTTTAGGTAGTTCCTTGGGAGGGCGGATATCGAAGATCTTTTCCGGGGCTTTATCGTGATTTATTCCGGTTCTTCCTGCAACCGGTTTACCACCTTGAGCGCTAGAAACAGAGAAGAGAACTAACAATACAGCCAGATAATAAGATTTTCTCAACATTATTCGCCGTTAACCGGAAATGAATTTCTTGATGGTCCAACAGGAGAGCGCCCAGAGAGCGTCTTTAGGAAGGAATTTGGGACTCGCTGCATCGAACAGCATACCGGCTTCGGCCGGAAACTCGTCACTGGCCGGCCAAAGCAGCAGGCAGACCGGAACCAGGGGCAGAACCGTCAACTTAATCGCGTATTTGGAGACAGGGTCGGGTTCCCCGCCCAGTTCCAGTCCCCGGCTGACAAACCGCTCGGGATCATTACCATAGCTCTTGACAAGCCGGGCAGCCGATATTTCATGAGGCCCCCGGAAAAAAAGCGGCCCTCCCGGGATATCCCGCCCGGAAATCCAGGACCCTGCCGGAGAAACCGGGCGCTCCGCCAGCAGATACTGTAAAAGAAAGGCCTGAAAAAAGTGATCAGGAGCGGTTCCGTTGATTTTTTCCGTCCCAGGGTCAATGGCATAGGTTTGTCCCAAGATATCTAATCGATACATATCTTCCTTATAAGATACCAGGGTTCTCTCCGAAATATCTTCCGGCGCGCTTTTTCTCAGTCGCTCCCAATACACTTTACGCTTATTGAATGTATCCTAAAGCTTTTAACGCGTTTTTATGAGTTTGGTCCTTTTCATCAACATATCGATAATTTTTAGGAATCGACTTGAGAGCTTTTTTCATAATATCGTTAATCTTATTTTTAAAGGTGTTGCATAACCTTGGCTCTGTTCCGGCCAGGTTGTTTTTTTCATCGGGATCATTAAATAAGTCGTACAATTCCTGAGACTTGACCTTTGAAGGAACCAACGTTCTTTCTCCTCCCTTGGCGTTTCGTTCTTTATCGGAAATTGTATAAATATACTTGAAACTGTTTCCCCTCAGGGATTTTTTCTCCTCTCCGGAAGTTGCTTCGCTGAAAACAATTCTTTCTTTTTGCTTGGAGTCGGCAGAAAAATTACTCAACAAAGACTCTCCATTAAATCGATATTCCTTTCGGTCTATTCCCAGGAGTTCCAAAACAGTTGGAACGATATCCACCACTTGAGTTGGAATTTCCACCTGTTTTCCTTTCGGTAACTTGGAAGGTAAATAAAATATTATGGGTACATGAATGAGTTCCTCATAAAGACTGTGCGCATGAGCGTTATAACGGCTGTATTTAGAATGGTCCTCAAACTCGTCTCCATGATCGCTCGTGAAAACGATCAAGGTATTCCGCTCCAATCCCAGCTCTTTTATTTTACCGATTAAATCCCCGATAAAAGTATCGGTATGTTTTATCCCCCCGTCATAGAACGTTTCTATTGTTTCCTTATCGTAATTACCTGTTCTTATAAGCACGTTTCTAAATAAATTGACCCCGCTTTCCTCGTGCATTTCGGAAGTCATTGGTTGGTTAACGAAGTTTCGCTCATTAATCAAGTTGATAACGTTTTTAAGCGATTTCTTATTATCGGGTTTCTGTCGCTTATAATTTACAAAAATATCGCGAGTGTATGGAGCATGCACTTCATAAGTATGAAGGAATAAGAAAAATTTTCTTTCCCTGTGATTTTTTAACCATTTCCAAAGCTTACCCGAATTAGTGTCATTAATCATATAAAAGCTTTCATCAAAGCTGTCAAATCCCTTGCCGAAACTTCCTGCCGAAACACATAAAGAACCGGTAAAAGCCTTGGTAAGATATCCATTCCGAGACAATATCTGGGCCAAAGTAATATTGGAATCGCTTGAAAATCTATATTTTGTCTTATCGCCGGGATATTGATTAATATGGTGAAATGACGGGTAAAGCCCGGTAAGCATGGAAGTATGTGAAGGAACAGTCCAGGAAGCCTGAGATATTCCATTCAGGCAAATGACTCCATCTCCGGCCATAC